>DDLS01000109.1:1741-53473 GCA_002340255.1 Cyanobacteria bacterium UBA2566 | reverse complement strand
TTCCCCATTCCCCATTCCCTATTCCCTATTCCCTATTCCCCATTCCCAACCGATCGCAAAATCCAGATGCCCAGGAGGGGGCTGAAGGCGATCGCCAGCCAAAACCCATCGATAATGATTCTAGACTGGTCTAATACCCATCCTCCCAAGGAGGGGCCGATCAGATAGCCAATAGCCCAACATTGGGCATTAATGGCTAAATAGGTTCCCCGTAAGTCTTCTGGAGCTAAATCCACCACGAGAGCAGAAGCGGACGGGGTATAGATGGCTGTGGCAACTGCCATCGCGATTAAGGCACTGATCGCCCAAAATAGAGCTTCTTGATGAACTCCACCCGCGATCCAGACTAAAACAAAACTTGCGCTCCAAACTGATAGGGATACCATTAAACTTTGGGAACGACTCCAACGATTTAAACTACGAGCGATGGGGAGTTGACAGAGGGCTAAAAAAGCAATTTGTCCCGTAAATAAGCTGCTAATGATGGCGGGAGAAAACCCTCCAGAGGCTAAAAAATTGCTGAAATAGAGGGGCAATGTGCTTTGTTGTTGGGAGAGATAGGTGGTAAAGAGAAGATTAACGATTACAAACTTTTGTAACTGGCGATCGCCCAATGCCACCCCCCAATTAGAACTATTTTGGGGTTGTTGCTTTTGGTTTTGGGGCTGGGTTTCCTCAATTGCAGTATAAATCAGAGCAAAGAATCCTAAAAACGATACACCATCCATCACAAACAGCCAGCGAAAATTCAAGCCAGCTTCAATTAGTATTCCTCCCAACAGCACCCCACATCCAAGTCCTAAATTATCGGCTAATCGCGCTAGAGCAAAGGCTTCATTCCGTTGATCTATCCGAGTTACATCGGCCACCACGGTCTCCGTTGCCGGCCAATAGAGTCCAATCCCCAAACCCATCAACAGATTCCCCACAACCAAGGTTGGAAAATCGACAATTAGAGCCAAAATCACATCTGCAAAAGCCGAAACCAGAGCCGACAACAACAAGGTACGGCGGCGACCCCATTGGGGAGAATCCGTAAAATTGCCCCCTAGAAATCGTCCGAGAATGCCAGAAAAAGCACTACAGCCTAATCCAAAACCGACTTGAGTCGCCGAGAGTCCCACTTGATTGACAAAGAAAATAGGAGCATAAAATAGGGTAAACCCGATGCCAATTTGGGATAAGAGACGACCAGCCGCTAACATCCAAACCGGTTGTGGCAGTTGGGGAAGTACAGAGAACACTCTATCTTTGTTCAAGATTTTGTGCCTCGAAACCCTGTATCCTCTTGGGTTGGTTGATAGTGGGAACACTCTTCGCAAGGGCCATTAGGATTAATGGCACATCTCAGATAAGGCGATCGCGCATTATATTGGCAAGTAATATCGCCAATAATCATATCTATCCCCATTCCAGGGGTGAACGCAGAGGGCCTATAATTCAATAAGCGTTCCCTTGGAGATTGTAAGGGTCTATTACGATAGGCTCGTAAAATGCGTTCATGGCGCTGTTGACACTGGAGTTCCACTTTACGCATCATCCATAAGGACAAAGTTGGTGGAATCATGCCCACAAAGAAGACTAAAATCAGATCTAAGTTCACGGTCTAAAGAGCTGCTCGGTGGTGTAAACAATAATAACTTACCTTTGTAAGATCCCCCTATCCCCCCATTACCCCATCCTACTCCCATGACCTCACCAAAACCCTGGAAACTCTTGCACTCCCATCTAGCCTTTGACCATCCTTGGTGTCAGGTGCGCCAAGATACCGTCCAATTGCCCAACCAAACCATTATTGATGATTACTTTGTCAGTATTCGTCCAGAAGTCGCCATGATTGTTCCTGTTACCCCAGAAGGAACCCTTTTATTCGTCCGTCAATATCGCCATGGGGTACAAAAAGTATTATTGGAATTACCAGCCGGCCATTTTCATCCCCCAGAAGAATCAGCAGAAGTGGCCGCTAGACGCGAGTTTGAAGAAGAAACCGGATATGAGAGTCAAGATTGGATATTTTTAGGTGTTCTGTATGATAATCCCCCCAAAGATACCAATGGTATTCATGTCTTTTTAGCCCAAAATATTCATCAAGTTGGCGAGCAAAATTTGGATATTACAGAAGAAATTGAATTAGTATTTATTCCCATTAGTAAAGTCATGAATTCTATTGTTCGGGGAGATCTTTGTGTTTCAGGAACAATTGCGGCTTTGGTTTTGGCGCTCAATACGATAGAGCGCGAGGAAGGAATCGCGCTACAAGATCTGTGATGCGAGGGAGAAATCTGGTTTCTGCTTGGCGTTTATAACCCATACAATGAAATTGGGCGATCGTGTTACACTAAAACCACTCATGTAAGGTGGGTAATGCCTGCTGATACAACTAACCTAACTCAATTTTTCAACTATGGATGCTGCCGTGAACCAGATGAAATGAGAGGAAGAATTGAATATATTTAAATTCAGTAGTTATTTGATATTTCTATGATTGAAACCCTAGAAACCCAACTCTATTATCTCCAACAATTTGCCGATCGCCTCGTGCATACGCAACTGGCTCATCTCAATGCTGTGAGTCTCGGTCTCATTTTTATTGCCGGTCTACTGACGAGCCTCACCCCCTGTATGCTCTCTATGTTGCCGCTCACCGTTGCTTACATCGGCGGCTACGAAACTGAAAACCGCTTACAATCGGCGATTCAGTCCCTGTGGTTTGCCGCCGGTTTAGCCACCACCCTCGCTCTGTTGGGAATCGTTGCCGCTCTTGTCGGCCAAGTCTATGGTCAAATTGGTATCGGCTTACCCATCATTGTCAGTATTATCGCTATCTTGATGGGACTCAATCTCCTGGAAGCCTTACCCCTGCAACTCCCCGCTTCTGGAGGCATGGATTGGATTTCGCCCAACTTTCCCAATAGCGTGCGCTCCTACCTCATTGGCTTAACATTTGGCTTAGTTGCCTCCCCCTGTAGTACCCCCGTACTTGCCACGCTGCTGGCTTGGGTTTCCAGCACCCAAAACCCCATCCTGGGCAGTGGTTTACTCCTGGCTTATACTGCTGGATATGTCTCTCCCCTGGTACTGGCGGGAACCTTCACCGCTTCGATTAAAAAACTTTTAGCCCTCCGACAATGGTCGGGATGGATCGCTCCGACCAGTGGCGTGTTATTAGTAGGATTTGGGGTGATTTCGCTCCTGTCTCGTCTTGTGCCCATAAGTTGATTTTCTGATGACTTCCGATCAAAACGCTTCTGCTCCGCTCCCCTTCCATCCCCTGCAATGGTGGAAAAAACAAGTGCTGCCCACATTAGCTGATTTGCGGTTAGCGATTATTGTCTTGCTGGCGATCGCCCTCTTCAGCATTTCCGGTACAGTCATAGAACAGGGGCAATCTATCCAATTTTATCAAGCCAACTACCCCGAAGACCCCGCCCTATTTGGCTTCCTCTCCTGGAAAGTCTTATTAATCGTCGGCTTAGATCATGTTTATAGCACCTGGTGGTTTTTAGCGCTGCTTGTTCTCTTCGGCTCAAGTTTAACCGCTTGCACGTTTACCCGCCAACTGCCAACCCTCAAAGCGGCTAACCGATGGAAGTATTACCAAAAACCCCAACAATTTGAAAAACTGGCTCTGAGTACCCAACTCAATCAAGGGTCTAATGACTCGTTAGAACCCATCTTAAAACAATACGGGTATCGAGTCTTTCGAGAAGGAGAAACCCTATATGCTCGCAAAGGTATTATTGGCAGAATTGGGCCCATTATTGTTCATGCCAGTATGCTGATTATCCTCGCTGGATCGATCTTAGGCTCCCTAACCGGATTTATGGCTCAAGAAATCATTCCCAGTGGGGATACCTTTGAGATTAACAATATCATTGAAGCCGGTCCCTTTGCCCAATCCCAAGTCCCCAAAGATTGGTCAGTGCGAGTAAATCGATTCTGGATTGACTATAGTCCAGAGGGCAGAATTGAGCAATTTTATTCCGATTTATCCGTATTAGATAACCAGGGAGAAGAAGTCAAGCGCGAAGAAATCCATGTGAATCAACCCCTGCGCTATCGAGGCGTAACCTTGTACCAAGCCGATTGGGCGATCGCGGCTGTTAAAGTAAGAGTCAATAACTCTCCTATCTTCAAGATTCCCATGGCTCAACTGCCCATACAAACCGAAGGCAGAATTTGGGGAACCTGGATACCCACCACACCTGATATGAATGAAGGCGTTGCCCTAGTGACCAAAGATTTACAGGGAACTCTCGTTGTTTATGATAACCAGGGACAACTTATCGGTACAGTGCGTCAGGGAATGGACATAGAGGTTAATGGCGTTACCTTGAAAGTCCTGGACGTTATTGGCAGCACCGGATTACAAATTAAAGCCGACCCCGGTATTCCCGTGGTTTACACCGGATTTGGACTACTCATGATTGCTGTCGTTATGAGTTATTTTTCTCACTCTCAAATTTGGGCATTGCAAAATGGAGACAACTTTTATGTTGGCGGCAAAACCAACCGCGCTCAAGTCACCTTTGAACAAGAAGTGCTGAAAATCCTAGATCGAGTTCAAGAAAACACCCCATCAAAGGGAGTGGAGAGTAGTCAGTAAGAAAAACCGGTTTTACCTCTGCCTAATTCCCTATTCCCTATTCCCTATTCCCTATTCCCTATTCCCCAATGAAATCCCCCAAAATCGTTATCTTAGATGCTGCCACCCTTGGCGATGTTAATCTCAGTAAATTAGAGGAATTCGGCACATTAGAAATCTTCACCACTACTCAACTTGAAGAAGTCGCTGCCAGAATTCAAGATGCTGAAATTGTTGTCACCAATAAAGTGCCTATCAATCGTTCCATTCTCGAAAGTAACCATACTCTAAAACTGATTTGTGTTGCTGCCACAGGATACAATATTATCGATATCCAATGTGCAGCCGAACAGGGAATTATCGTTACCAATGCGGTCGGTTACTCCACGAATAGTGTGGTCGCCCATACCTTTTCCATGCTCTTTTATCTGTCCCATCATTCTCGTTATTTTGACGATTATACCCGCAGCAAAAAATGGTGTAAAAGTCCTACGTTTAACCACTTGGGAGAATCGTTTTATGAGCTTTCGGGGAAAAACTGGGGAATTATCGGTATGGGAGCCATCGGGCGAAAAGTCGCCGATCTTGCTCAAGCCTTTGACTGTCAAGTTTCTTATTTCTCTACGAGTGGAAAAAACCGCGAACAGCCGTTTGAATGCATCGATTTAGAGAAACTTCTACAACAGTCCCATATCGTTTCTATTCATGCGCCATTAAATGAGAAAACGGCGAATCTGATTGATGAAGCCCAACTTAAAATGATGTCTTCTGAGGCGATTTTACTTAATCTCAGTCGTGGTGGAATTGTCAACGAAGTTGCCTTAGCTTCAGCCCTAGATCTCGGAGAAATTGCTGCCGCAGGTTTAGATGTTTTAGAAACAGAACCTCCGCAAGAAGATAATCCCCTCTTTCAGATTGAAAATAAAGATAGACTTTTGATTACCCCTCATATCGCTTGGATTTCCCATGAATCGAGAGAACGGTTGATCGCAGAGGTTTACAAAAATATCAAGGCATTCATCAAAGGAGAGTCTCGCAATCGAGTATAGCGCTTTGTGTTAGGGAATGGGGAATGGGGAATAGGGAATGGGATTGAAACCCTGATTGTTTCATTCGCAATCATTTTTAATGTTCAATCGATCACAGTCCCCAATCACTGAGAATGCGATCGATACGTTCTTCAATTGCGCTCGGAGCTTGATTGTTTTCTGATTCAACAGAAGCATACAGATAGGAGAGTCCGAATAGGGCGGGAATCAGAATTAAAATAAAAGTGACACAAGCTAATAAGTTACCGATCGTTTTTAAATTTAAGGGAATATCCCATTCTCCTTGGTTTAAATTTGACTGTTGACCTGAGCGTTTATGGTGTCGGCGCTCGGGTCCAGCTAGAATGACAAGATAGAACCAGCGATTAAAAATGGGGAAAGATAGACGTAGATCGAGTGGATGTACCTGCCATTGGCGATCGCCCAATTGCTTCCTAATCTCCTCGAGTTGCTCCTCACTAAACGTTACCGCAATATGGCTCGGCATTTTAGACAAAAAACGGCTTAAAACCGGATCGAGGGTAGAAAATGGCTTCATAGCTCTAGAAGTCAAACAACGATTAATCTATCCATAGATAACGGTAGATCCTACAAATGAGCCGATGTCCCTGATTCTGATCCAAGCTTGGGGGGAGGTGAAACCAAAGATATGAGCTGCAATCCTCAACCTTATGGGCTAACCTATCCCCAATTTGTGATAATTATACAGGGGTTATGCTATGACGAACCCTTAAAATGTCCCACCATTCCAACCCCACATACTACCCTCAGCACCTGCAAACTCAATATAAGTGCGATTCGGGGATACTCCTAAGTTTTCAGCGATCGCTTGGCAAAAATCCTGACTCATACTCTCGGTTTGAGCAGGACTCATCCCGCCAACATTCTTCACCTCAATGTAGCATACCGGGTCGAAACTACCGCCAAATGTCATCGGCACATCAGATTCAAACGCAGTCATGACATAAGATTCAGGTTTGCTCAAATGTTTCGCTAATTTAGCAGAAAGGATTTTGAGCAACTCGTCGATTGTTGGGCGCTCTGGAGTGGGAGCAGATGTTTGAATTTTGATTAATGGCATAAGTTAAATCAATCTCCTATTGTTATCCTCATGATTCAGGAATTCAGCTAACCGCCATAATTCCAACCCGTACTTTCGAGTAAGAGTGGCTCACCTTCCCGGTGAATTCCTGCGGCAATCACTTCTCCTACGAATACCGTATGATCGCCTTTTTCTACCGCTCCCACAACCTGGCATTCCACATATCCTAATGTATCGGTAATGATCGGACATCCGGTTTCACCCAGATAAAAGTCTACTGATTCAAACTTATTCCCGACTCGGCGTTGAGGCTTAAAAAATTGCTGGGCTAAATCCTTTTGTCCCGCTTCCAGAATACTTAAGGCAAATACGCCACTCGATTGAATCATGGCATGGGATTGAGACTTCGTATTCACACAATTGACCACCAAAGGAGGCGCAAAAGAGGCTTGCATTACCCAACTGGCAGTAAAACCATTGACTTCTTCCCCATCTTTTACCCCACAGATATACAATCCATGGGGAATTTTTCTTAACAGGGTTTTCTTAGCCTGTTCATCTAACACAGGAATCTCTCCCAATATTTCATACTTGGTCTATCCAGGTTAGTTTAACAAAAAGTAGGGGGTGTTAGCGATTGATGAGTTAGCTAACTCAATCATGACTTGCATTGCTTCATCGGGATCGCGAGAAACGTTCATTTTTATACGGTAAAGTATACCATCCTGTATCCAAGGTTATGACAAGTTAACCAGTTTACTGGGGATTCAGAACGATTATATCCATAGAGGAGTGCCGTGGCACTCCATTAATCTAATGTGACTGAAGACATCCAACGACTAGGAGACTAAGCCGTGAGGATAGAATCATGAATTGTCTTATTAAAGATAATTCGACCGGGTGTTGTGCGAATATACTGGCAAATCTGCTCACCTTCGGCTGTTTCCCGTACTCGTCGATAGCGGTAAATACGGTTCACTGTTCCGTCTTCGAGCTTTTCTTCAGAAACGATTTCATCATCCTTTTCTGGAGATTCCACTTCACCATCATAACGAACCCAGATATAGGCATGTAGGTCTACTTGGGCTTGGTCGTAGGCACGAATGGCATCTTCTAAAGACGCAAAAAAGCGATCGCCCCCTTTCTGTGCCCAAGGATTGTCTGCTGTTAAATAGTAACATCCCAAAACCATATCCTGAGATGGCGTAATAATCGGCCGTCCCGTCGCTGGAGACATGACATTATTGGACGCTAACATCAACAACCGCGCCTCAGATTGGGACTCCAACGACAACGGTACATGCACCGCCATTTGGTCACCATCAAAGTCGGCGTTAAACGCGGGGCAAACCAACGGATGCAACTGAATGGCTCGCCCTTCCACAAGCATCGGTTCAAACGCTTGAATCCCCAACCGGTGCAACGTTGGAGCGCGGTTCAGCAAGACTGGGTGACCTTCAATCACCTCTTCTAAAACATCCCAAACACTAGGATCGTTCCGTTGAATCAGCTTTTTCGCTGCCTTAATATTATTGACCAATCCTTGGCGAATTAAGCGATGAATGACAAACGGTTGGAACAATTCAATCGCCATTTCCTTGGGTAAGCCACATTGGTAAATTTGCAACTTTGGCCCCACCACAATCACAGAACGACCGGAATAATCCACCCGTTTTCCTAACAAGTTTTGTCGGAAACGTCCCTGTTTCCCTTCAATAATATCCGACAGAGATTTGAGGGGTCGGTTATTTGCTCCCACTACCGTGCGACCGCGCCGACCATTATCAATCAGAGCATCCACGGCTTCTTGTAACATCCGCTTTTCATTACGGACAATAATCTCTGGGGCTAAAATTTCTTGCAGTCGAGCTAATCGGTTATTGCGGTTAATCACCCGGCGATACAAATCGTTTAAATCGCTGGTGGCAAACCGTCCCCCATCCAACTGCACCATGGGGCGCAGATCGGGCGGAATCACCGGCAGCATACTCAAAATCATCCATTCGGGCTTAGAACCGGTGGCGATAAAGTTATCAATGACCCGCAAACGTTTAATTAACTTCGCCCGTTTTTGCCCTTTAGAATTGAGGATATCTTCGCGCAGTTGTTCCGCTACGCTTTCTAATTCCAAATCAGCCAATAAGCGCTCAATGGCCTCTGCACCAATGCCCACTTCTACACCAATTAATTCTGAATCTTCAGAATACAATTGGTCTTCAATATCCATCCATTGGTCTTCATTGAGCAGTTGTTTATAACTGAGGGATGGAATTTCTTCATTGGTCTTAGCGACCTCTGGGGTATTTCCGGGATCTAGAACCACATAGGCATTAAAATACACAATTTGTTCGACATCCCGCAGGGGCATATCCAGCAGAATGGCCATATAGCTGGGTATACCTTTTAAGTACCACACATGGGCGACTGGAGCGGCTAATTGAATATGACCCATGCGATGGCGACGGACTCTCGATTCGGTGACTTCTACGCCGCAACGCTCGCAAACAATCCCCCGATGACGAACTCGTTTATACTTTCCACAATGACATTCCCAATCTTTAGCTGGCCCAAAAATCCGCTCGCAGAAGAGGCCATCCATTTCGGGTTTGAGAGTACGATAGTTGATGGTTTCCGGTTTGGTCACTTCCCCAACGACTGACCCATTGGGAAGGGTTCGCTCTCCCCATTGCCGAATCCGGTCAGGAGAAGCGATACCAATTTTGACGTAATCAAACCGTTGTTGCTGATTTTTCATTGCTGCTGTTCAATGAGGGTGAATAACGCTGCCTTGAGAATCTGGACTAGCCCAATCTACTATTATAGCGTTTTGTGCTGGTAATGGGTCATCGGTGATGTTTTTCCTGGGTTGTAGGGGCGATCGCCTAAAATAGCCCTATAGCATTTTGAGGTCAACATGGTACAGACACCAGTAAAACCAGAAACCGAAACGCTCTTGCTGACGTTACCCAAAACCCTCAAGCTCTATGTCACGCAAGAACAATTTGAAGCTCTAGCTGCCAGCAATCGAGACTTAAGACTGGAAAGAACCTCACAAGGAGAATTAATTGTGAATCCACCCACAGGTTGGGAAACCGGAGAACGTAATTTCAGCATTATTGTACAATTGGGTCGTTGGTATGAAGACAATGGTAATTTAGGGAAAGCATTTGACTCTTCTACTGGATTCATTTTACCCAATGGCGCGAATCTCTCTCCCGATGCATGTTGGATTAGTCAAGAGCGTTGGGATGCTTTGACGGATGAACAAAAGGGAACATTTCCTAATATTTGCCCCGATTTTGTGGTGGAATTGCGTTCCAAGTCGGATACTCTCAAATCCTTGCAAGAGAAAATGCAAGAATATATGGACAATGGGGCAAGATTGGGTTGGTTAATCGATCCCCAAAATCGAACGGTGGAAATTTATCGAGTCGATTTAGAGGTCGAAGTTTTGTCCAATTCAACTGAATTATCCGGTGAAGAAGTTTTACCCAGTTTTGTCTTGAATTTGCGCCGAGTCTGGGATTAGGCTTTATTCGGGCAGTAAATTTGACTAGACTCTTTTAGTACAGCTAAACCTGATGCCAAGCGCGGTAGAAGTCGGGATAGGGCAGGTTTTGAGCAATGTCCCAGAGAACTTGGTAGCAATTTTTAAAGAGATCGGAATTATTTTCGTAGGTTTCATCGCTTAGATAAGGTGGGAGAGCAGAAACAACACTTTGCCGCTGTTGGTTGGTGGTGATGATTTCCCCTAAAGTCCTAGCAACCTGAAAACGAGTATCTTCATCGTCAGTGTCTTTGAGTAGTTGAAATAAGGCGGCGATCGCCTCAGCATTACCTGGGTCAATTTTCCCTAAGCTGTAAGCCACTGAGCAACAGACCTCTTCCTCTTCACTGTCTTTCAGAAGTTGGACTAAAGTAGCGATCGCTTCCGCATTGCCCTGGGCGATTTTCCCTAAACTAACAGGCATGTCCCAACGGATCTCCTCATCTTCAGTGTCTTTGAGAAGTTGAGCTAATGCTGCGATCGCTTGGGAATTTCCTGGGTCAATGGTCAGTAAACTATAAGCCAAATCACAGCAGATCTCTTCATCTTTAGCATCTGTGAGCAGTTGAGCCAATGCTGCGATCGCCTGGGCATTACCTGGATCGATTTCCCCTAAACGATAAGCTACCTGCCAACAGATCTGCTCATCTTCTGTCTCTGCTAGAAGTTGAACTAAGGTTGCGATCGCCTGGGGATTTCCTGGGTCGATTTCTTCTAAACTATTAGCTGCCAGCCAACGGGTATATTCGTCTTCACTGTCTGTCAGAAGTTGAACAAGACTTGCGATCGCTTCTGGATTGCCTTGTCCGATTTTCTGTAAATTCCTAGCCGCCATTCTACCTGTAAATCTATCCTCGGTGTCTTTGAGAAATTGGACGAGCGCTGCGATCGCTTCGGTATTGCCTAGTGCGATTTCCCCTAAACCCTTAGCCGCCATTATACGAGTAAATCTCTCCTCACTGTCCTGAAGAAATTGGAGTAATACTGCGATCGCCTCCTTATTTCCTGGATCGACTTTCCCTAAACTCTCAGCTATCTTCCTACGGATATGTTCATCTTCAGTGTCTCTAAGAAGTCTGGCTAACGCTGTAATTGCCTGGAGATTTCCTGGATCGATTTTCCCCAAGCATTCAGCTACCTCCCTACAGAGATCTTCATCCTCAGTCTCTCTGAGACGTTGGACGAAAGTGGCGATCGCTTCAGCATTACCTGGATCGATTTCCCCTAAACATTCAGCCACTAATCTATGAGTATCTTCGGGACATTGGGGCTGTTGTAGGAGATTGCCAAGGGCTTGAATAACTCGCACTCTGTCAGTTGCCAATAGAGTTTCTCTAGCTCTGTTTTCCAGAGGATCGAGAACGGTTTGCCACTCCTGTTTTTCAGCATTGAAAGCTCCAAAACCCCACTTGACGATCTGCTGGACAATTTCATCGGCAAGAGAACAACTCTTAAACTCGCCCATGCCTGCCGCAGCGAGAAAATAGGCTTGATATTGATAAAATTCTCCACAGCCATCCTCAAAATTCACCAATGCCTCAATAAACTGTTCCTTCTTTTCCTCTTCCACATCTGCACGTCCCAACCACAATAAAATCACCTCGCACCAACGGGGTTCAAAAATACGATAGGGTTGACTCGAAGGTTGTGCGGGCGAATGATCGGCGGGCAGAAAAAAGTGCCAGTCGGCAATGGCGGAAGCAGCAATAAGCGGCTCTACTTGTTCAAATGCCAAATCTTCTGGTGTCATGGCGATTTAACCTCTTGAGAAACGATTCAGAAACCGGGTTTCTACCCAAATCTCCCAGAATGGGCGAGTACAGAAATCTGTCTAGTTTATGGGTTGACTGGGTTGACTTATTCAGGCATTCATTCCATCTTCATACCCAGGTTTCATCCAAGCTAATTGCTCATTTCTGTAGAATGGTGCTAGCTTAACTCTCATTTCTTCCATTTTCGAGGCAGATAAGGGGCTAAAATTCTGCATGAAATCGATGTTATCTTTCAAGAGTGCCAAGCTATCGATTCCAACGACGGCTGCTGAAATATGGTCTAAGCTCAAAGCATAACTAAGCAGATCCCTAGGATTGAGATTTTCGATGGTTTCTCTAGGGCGAATGACTTTCATTGCCAGTACTCCCATTCCCTTCCTTCCTGCGGCTGGAACGGCTTGTTCCTCAAATTTCTGTTCTGGACGCTGATGATTCATCGCGATCAGCATGGTATCAAAATCGTACATTTGAGCCGCTTTCTTCATCGCTTCGGCTGAAGTATGTCCACTAAAGCCGATATGTGCGATCGCCCCTTCTTCTTTATATTGATGCAGCACTTCCAAAACCTGACCTTTTTGTCCTAGAGTTTCAACATCTTCGACAGACCTTATAGAATGAACTTGAAGGAGATCGATATAATCTGTCTGAAGGCGTTTTAAACTTCTCTCAATCGTCTTTTTGGCACTTTCCCCATCCCGTTGAGCGACTTTAGTGGCTAAAAAGACTTCCTTCCTCCTCTGTTTGAGCAACTTGCCCAAACGCTCCTCGCTCGAAATCTGGTGGTTTCCATAATTTGCGGCTGTATCCCAACAATATAATCCGCGATCGAGGGCATATTCGAGTAACTCAAGAGCTTTATCCTCGTCTTGGATCGCCATAAATCGACTACCACAACCGATAATGATCGGTGGAACCTCTATTCCTGTTTTTCCGAGCGTTCTAGTCGGCAGTTGCTTTGCATCATAAGAGGGTGAACTCCCAAGACTCAAATGGGGAACGACAACAGCAGTCGCGCTAGCAACCGCAGCAGTTTTGACAAATTCTCGGCGTGTAATCATTTTGGCTCATTATGGAATTTAAGGTTTTGTTGGTTCAATTGTAGTCAAGGATCGAAGCGATCGCCGATTGACTAAGAATTGAACCGTTCTACCGGTTTTCCATAGACTTCGATCCAGTCTAGTCTAGAGGATGCTGAACTGGAGCCTCCTCTCATCAGATCTGTAATTCCGATTTCATCGACTCGTGAAAGATCGACAGAGGAGACTTTCTCTCTTTCCGTTATCGTCTCCATTGAGAGTGCATACCATTCTAAGTCCATCAGGTTAAACTCACCGATTTTCCAGTCTTCCGATGCTCCTTGAGTGCGATCGCTCACTAACCAAGTACCATCCTCAAGTTTTAAGAGAATGTGCAATCTTCTGAAACCCGACTGCTTGGTTCGCCATCTAATTTTAGCCACTCCTCTCAAATCAACCAGAAATTGCCTGTGACTAAACGTTGCTGCCCAGTTGCTCGAGCATCTCCCCGACCATAAGTAATAAGGATCGTTTACTATATTCTCATGATGGCTTTTTTTTAGACTTTCTTTCGCTGAACCATATAAATTAAGCATTAAATATTCATGGCTAATATGTTCCTGAGTGATGGGAAGGGCAGCCGGAATCTCCCGAAAGTCTTCTCTGTACACAAGAGATGGGCGATCGTTGGAAACAGCGAATTTTCCGTTAATAATGACAACTAGAAGAGTTAGCTGAATCAGAATTAAAACCCACCAATATTTCTTGATTTTCATAGTGCTGTCTTCTATTTTGTCTGGTTTATACTGGCAAATGAGAAGGTGTCCTCATTACTGTATGCGATCGCCTAAAATGAATTATAGGATCGCAGAGGTGAACATGGTACAGACACCCGCCAAACCGGAAACTCTCTTGCTGACATTACCCACAACCCTCAAGCTCTATGTTACGCAAGAACAATTTGAAGCTCTAGCTGCCAGCAATCGAGAATTACAATTGGAAAGAACTGCAACAGGAGAATTAATTGTGAATCCACCCACAGGTTGGGAAACCGGAGAACGTAATTTCAGCATTATTGGACAACTGTATGGCTGGTACGAAGACAATGGCAATTTAGGGAAAGCATTCGACTCTTCTACCGGATTCATTTTACCTAATGGTGCAATCCGTTCTCCTGATGCGTGTTGGATAAGTCAAGAGCGCTGGGATGCACTGACAGATGAGCAAAAGGGAACATTCCCCCATATTTGCCCAGATTTTGTGGTGGAATTGCGTTCAAAGTCGGATAGTCTAAAGTCCCTGCAAGAGAAAATGCAAGAGTATATCGAAAATGGAGCAAAACTAGGTTGGTTAATCGATCCTCAACATAGAACTGTGGAAATTCATCGAGTCAGTTTAGAGGTAGAAAAATTGTTCAATCCAGTCGAGTTATCGGGAGAGGAAGTCCTTCCTAGTTTTGTCTTGAATGTGCGTCGAGTCTGAGATTAGGCTTTATTAGAATAGTAAATTTGACTAGACTCATTTAGGAGTATAACACTAATATTACTGATGGTAATCTGTAATGGCAACTGAAAACGCTTTCCGTACTTAACTCGAAGTTAAGTTCCTGAGTGATTCTTAAAAAGATTTTGTGCTTTTGGCGAACCAATAAATCGCCAGTGCCAAGGCTCATATTTTACTTTTTGAGGATTATTTTCTGGGAAGGAAAGCTCATATCCAAAATCCTGGGCGTGTTGCACTAACCATTGAAAAGCAGCCGTTGTAGCAAAGTTGCTGTTTATGTCTGCATTTGGACTATGCCCATCGACTAAATCTACTGCATAGCCTGTGTGGTGTTCGCTATATCCAGGTGGTGCAACTGATTTTGCTGCTTCTCTATCAGAGCCTTGGATTTGAACTTTTCTATTAAATAACTCCTCCTGAATTTTGTAATTGCGAAACCCTGATGCTGCTATAATCCAAACTCCATCATCTCTGGCTGTATAGATCATTTTCATCAAAGCTAATGCAGCTTCAGGCATTAGTTTTTCAAATCTTTGATATTGATGCTGTCCATAGCTGCCAACAACAATTAAATTAGCAGATTCAATTTCTGTGTAAGATAAATGCCCAAATTTTGATTCTGAAGATTGTTTTCTTACGGAGATTGATTCATTAAATTCCTTTTCTCCATTTTCAGTGTAAGTGAATTCTTTTGTTTCCGTATCTTTATTGGTATCATAACTAATGCCAGTATCATCAGTATTAGTGGTATCTATTAGTTGCTCTAAAGGCTCTATATCTTGTGTTGATGGAAGAGTTGTAGATTCATTAGATAATTTATTCGTATCTTGCTCGTAGCTTGAATTAGATAGTGCATATATATTAACCATAATGCCTATAACTATTAGAAAAATTGTTAACCACTTATAAACATTTGCCATCATAATTTATCATTAAATCACTTAATATTGTTAGAGTTTATATAGCTAATTTATGAACTTCAAACTTTGCCACTAGTCACGTTCAATCAAATGCTCGGCAATCCATCCTTCTCTTCTATACTGAGGACTATAGATTTTATACCAAAGATAATTATCTGCATTACGCCTACTTCCAATTATCCGAACGCGACTTCCAACAGGTAGTTCAAATAGTATTGGTGAACTAGTAGTAACTCCAGATCGAACATTCTTATCATATCTTGCATCTCCCGTCACGGTTGCATTAGTGTTTTGAGGTTTAGGAGTATTAGGCAATCTGGAAGAAGAGCTTGAATTAGGTGACGTGACTGTTCTTACAGTGTCTAGTGTAGGGGGATCGTTAACAGGGTTGACTATGATAGCTATTGCAGCTTTATTTCCTCTACCATTATCATCAATAATAATTTCCAGAGAGTCACGACCATAGAAATTTTTATTCCCCTGATAAGTGATTGCTTGGGCATCTGTTAAAGTGTTCTTGATGTTATTATAATCTCCAATGAGAATAACTTCATCTGTATTGTTTCCTCTAATTTGTTGACTTGTTATTCCTTGGTCTACATCTGATTTGACATTTAGCTTACCATTTTTAACACTGAGTTTAACTCCGACTATTGGACTATCAGAGTCTTCTATATTGATACCACCAATTATAAGATTTTGATCTTCATTAACTACTTTTTGCTGATCGGAAACTGTAATCTTTGGAATTTTGTTAGCTGGATTCACTGTAATGTTAAATTCAGCCTTACTTGATTGAGGATTTTGAGAGTTAGGTGGTACTACCAAAACGCGATCTTTTTCCTCTGGAATATCCAAGCCTCCATCATCAATTTCTATAGTAAATATGTCATTATCAGAGCCAGTATATTTAATGGCTTCAGGAGTCGATAATGTTGTCTTAATTTCCTCAGCATTACCAACTAGGATAACTTTTCGGGAGCCATTCTCTTTAATATTTTGAGATGTTACTCCTTTACTGATATCGTTTGAGATATTGATAATTCCTTTCTGTACACTAAGAACTGCAATTATTTTCTTAGTACTGTCAGGGTCTTCAAAGCTAATACCGTTAATTATCAGAGGGTCATCTTCTTGAGCAATTTGATTACCAGGAACTATGATTTTTGGAGCTTTGTTACCTTGAGTGAAAAATACATCACGTATGTAAGAATTACTCTTACCTCCAGAGCCATCTGTAACTTGAAATTCAATTTTTCGTAAACCAAATTCTGGAGAGTCAGAACTGTTATGATAAGTTATATTACGCATTAAAACTTGAACTGCTTCATGATTAGCATTCGAGTTAAAGGTAATAGTTAATGGATTGTTTTCTGTTCCACCTATAAATTCACCAATTACTTTATTTCCATAAAATACTTTATTGTCAATCCAACTAATTTTTCCTTCTTCTTTTCGGTGGTTGCGGATGCTAAGATGGTCGTTCATTGTGCCTTTTTCAGTAATTTGGATAACCAAAGTACCTTGGTCAAAATTTGGAGAGTCGATATCAGTAATTCCAATGTTATCACTAAGCACAATACCTGGGTTAACGAGTGTAGGTTCAGGGGTAGGTCGAGATTGAACAATAGAACGAGGTTTTCCAAATTGATTTATGCTGATGTTAACCAAACCGACTACAATTAATGCAACACCAAACATTGCCCACTTCATATTCTGTGCCCAGAAAATACCAGGCTTTAATTTTCCTGCAATATTCTTAATACGCCCATCTGAATTTTTTTGCCATTTTTCAAGGGCAAAATTCATGTTTTCTCTATTTCTTTGGTGATGAAATAAACCTTCTGGTAAAATATTACGAATGCTTGTTCTATAATTTTCAGCATTACGAGTTACGAACCAAGGAATTAGCTTTCCCATGTACCAACCTTCAGGAGGATCAGCACCTTTAACTAATACAGGGTATTCTTCAATAGTCTCAATTGTTCTACCTTCTATCTCCTCCCTCAATTGTTCAATTTTTTCAGCCTCTTCTTTATCAAATTTGTACACAAAATTTACTGAAGCGTGAGTAGCAACTTGTTGTGCTGAAATATTACTATCATCTTTAGCCCAGCTAATCATGGCTTGTTCGACAGCAGTTAAAGGCCTTTGTGAATCAAGCCATACTGAATATTGTTTGCCTTGAATTTCAATAACTCTATCACCTCCTGTCAAATCTAGTCTCTGTTTTAAGTAAACTTCAGTTAGTATATTTGCAATCTTATTGCGCTCTTTCTGAGTTATTTGAGATACTAATTCTTGCAACTTTGGCTCAATTACATTAAAGTCATCGAAATATTTTTTGGCTTGCATTCCTATTGCAACAATTGCTGAAGATCGCACAAAAGGATGCTTTTCGTCAGAAAGTATACTTTGAAGGTGATTAATAATCCTTTCTATGCTCTCAGTATTGAGTTCTCCGTAAGTTAATGCTACTGTTGAACGTAAAGCTTCCCTGATGGTTTTTTGACCTTTGATAATCTTTAAAGATTCAGTAACTTGTGATTTTTCTTTCCATGATTCAAGGATATCTAAAACTGCATCTGGCCTGAATTTATAAGCTTCTGATAAGCTTTTTGATATAGCTACAATCAATTCAATATCAGCATCGATTAAGAAATTTTCTAGTTCACTTTGAATTTGTCTAGTATGCCTTCTGACAATTCTAGGTAAAGCATCAAAAAAAACACGATCTCGAACCAGTTTACTTTTATCGATTACTAGCTTTCTAAATAAGTCCAATAACTCTTCCGACATTTGATCGTAAGGATCTGTTTCTGATGCCAACCCTACCGTTAATGCAATGGTCGCACGTATATAATTGACCGGTTTCTCACCCAGATTGTAATTTTTACTTCTTAAGAAAGAATCAACTAGATTTACGATCTGTGTTTGTTCTTGCCAACGAGTAACAATGTTGAATAATTTTTGGTCTGGATTAAAAGAAGTCTTATTATTACTATTGACATTGCTATTACCATCTAGCTGAATAAGTTCTTTTTTATCACTATTTCGCCATACAGCTAAGGCAGTGGCAGCAACTGCCTGAACTTCAATATGTTTGTCAGATGCTAAGGAAAGTAACTGTTCTTCAAATACTTTACTCTCTTGAGAGATTAAACCGATGTTACTAATTGATTCACTAATAGTTTGGCGAATTCTAGCTCTTCTTTCTGGAGAACCATATAATTCTAAGCTATTGCCCTGAATAGAGCTTTTCGCTAAGTCTACTAGAATAGGTAACGCACTAAGGATTTGTCTTCTGTGACTAGACCAAGCTACCTTTAATAATAATTGTCGTTGCCTTGAAGAAGTGACTTTAATGGTTTCTTCTTGTTCATTTCTTCCTGAAAATGAGAAAAATGCTAGAAGCTTATCTAAATCACAGTAATCTAGAGCGCGTAATCTTGGGTCTCGCCGTTTCCAAATATTCTCAACAAGATGTTCAAGAGCTGCAAAAAATTGATCTCCGTAAGTTTCATCAAATAAGCTTAATGCTATTGCTAAGAGCTGTTCGCGAGAACTCAATTCCTTCTCATTATAGTACCATTCACTTATCAACCTTTCATCTGATAATTTATCGATAAAGCGATCGCAATTCTCAATATCATCTCCTATAATTTTACAAAACCAATCTTGATTTTCGGAACGCCAAGCTTCTTTTGATTCATTTGTTGTCGCAATTATGTAATGACCACTGGTTGCTGCACTTTCTTTAAGTTTCTCGAAAGAAGCGCCAAAAGTTTTGAAGGAGATATCTGAAAGAATAAATACTGTTGGTTCTTCCACTCTCCTTAGTTCATACTGAAGATTCAGTCCAATGTTTAAGTCTCGAATTGATTCCTTAACAGAAATTTTCTTGTTGATATATTTTTGCAGGATACGATAGGCTACATATCTTGCTATATCTGGCTTGCGAACATTTCTATCTCCTTCAAGAACAACAACTTTTTTCCTTTCAATCTTATTAACTAAATCTACAAGCCATGTTTGATTTTGAATATTAATTCCATGAAAATTTGATTGGTTAACTGAAACTTCTTCAAAGAAAACTTCTCCTTGAATAATAGTTTGATGCCCAATTTGAGTGATATTTTCAAATGAGATATCACCATTAGTGCTGATGTTATCACCAATAGTCTGCTGTACAATTTGGTTGCTATCTCCAGAAACAAGAATGCTATCACTTGTGCTTCCTTGAACACCAATACTGCGATCATTAGAGGTTTGAGTATTTCTAGCCATTTATATATTTATTATGTCTATTGAGATACAGTTAGGAGTGTCTATAGTGTCTTATTCCTAAAAGAGCTACTTTAGACACTTACTCAAATACGTAAATAGATTTCTAAAGTCCCAACCCAACTAGTGGTAGCAGTTTATGTCCATGTTCACCTAACCAACTTGCAGTTGCTTCTACATGAGGTTTTAGCTGATTGACTTTCTCTGCAAATCCTGAGAGCTTCTGAATATAGTTAAGTCCCGTGTCAAGTGTTTCAGCTACAATACTAGGATCCAATTCAGGTTTTTCAGCTTCAGATGCCAGCTTTTGCGCCACACCAGTTGCGATCGGATCGTTAAAATTGGTAAAAATCTCCTCTATTGCTTTTAACTCACTAAAAATAATATGAACTGTTTCAGGTTTAGGTAGAGGTGCTTGCTGAAATTCTACCCTACTCTGATTTCCATCTCCTATGACAATAGAGTTGCCATCTCCTGTGGCAAGAGGGCTTCCAGTAACATCCCCTCCAACATAGATAGAACGATTTTGTTCAGGTGCTTTAGGTTCATTCATGCTTTACGCCTATATAACATACTATACATCTGTCTGTTATAGCTCAAGTATTTATTATACCAGCAGTATAGTTTATAAATCTTAATAAAATGAAGTGAGATAAGCTGAAACTCTTATTCTCTCAGGAAATTTTAATTTTTATCAGTAAATTACGGCGATGGGTCAGAGGCGATCGCCTAAAATGAATTATAGGATCGCAGAGGTGAACATGGTACAGACACCCGCCAAACCGGAAACAGAAACTCTCTTGCTGACATTACCCAAAACCCTGAAGCTCTATGTCACTGAGTCGGTTTAGAGGTAGAACTCTTATCTAATCCAACTGAGTTATCCGGAGAAGAAGTCTTAGCTGGTTTTGTGTTGAATTTGCGCCGAGTTTGGAGTTAGATCGTGATTTTTAATGACTCCCCAGCCTCCGCCGCCTGGGGTTTCAATGGTGATTTTTTCGCCTGTATCTAACTCTACGGTTGCTGTACTATCGAGTTCTTCGGTGTAACCGTTTTTGCGCTCGATCCAGTTGCGTCCAACGGCTCCGGGTTCGCCACCGGCTAGACCGAAGGGGGGAATTTTGCGATGGTTAGAAAGAATACCTGCCGTCATGGGTTCTAGGAATTGGATGCGGCGCACGATGCCGTTACCGCCACAAAATTGCCCTTTTCCGCCACTTTGGGGACGGATGGCAAATTCTTCCAAACGGACGGGAAAGCGGTGTTCTAGGACTTCTGGATCGGTCAGCCTTGAGTTGGTCATGTGGGTATGCACCGCGTCTGTACCGTGGAAGGTGGGGCCAGCACCTGAACCGCCGCAAATGGTTTCGTAGTATTGATAATCTGGGTTGCCAAAGGTAAAGTTATTCATGGTTCCTTGGGAAGCGGCGAGGAGTTCTAGCGCTCCGTAGAGGGTATCAACGATCGCCTGGGAAGTCTCTACGTTGCCGGCAACAACGGCAGCCGGATAGTGGGGATTGAGCATGGAGCCTTCTGGAATCTTGATATTGAGGGGTTTCAGGCATCCGGCATTCAGGGGAATGGGGTCGTCCACGAGGGTGCGAAAGACGTACAATACGGCAGCCTGACAGACGGCTTTAGGGGCATTAAAGTTATTGGGCAGTTGGGCAGATGTGCCGGTAAAGTCGATCGCGGCGCTGCATTGTTCTCGGTCAACCGTGATGGTAACGTGAATCACTGCACCATTATCGAATTCATAAGTAAATTCACCATTGGATAACTGGGCGATCGCCGATCTCACCGCCTGTTCTGCATTGTCTTGCACATATCCCATATAGGATTGTACGGTTTCTAGACCATACTGATTGACCATTTTCACCAATTCTCGAACACCCTGATTATTGGCTGCAATTTGTGCTTGCAAGTCGGCTAAATTTTGGGAATAATTACGAGCGGGATAGGGAGGCGCTAACAAGCGATCGATGAGTAAATTGGCTTCAAATCTACCCTCAGTCACTAACAGGAAATTATCGAATAAAATCCCCTCTTCTGTAATCGTTTGGCTATGGGGTGGCATGGAGCCGGGGGTAATGCCTCCGAGATCGGCATGATGTCCCCGCGAAGCGACATAAAAGGAGGGTTTGATGGGATTTTGAGGTAAAAAAACTGGCGTGATTGCGGTGATATCTGGTAAATGAGTTCCGCCATTATAGGGATTATTAGAAAGATAAACCTCTCCCGGTTTAATCTGGTTTCCCTTATCTTGAATTAAGGCTTTTACACTTTCGCTCATCGAGCCTAAATGAACCGGGATATGGGGCGCATTGGCGACTAAGTTTCCTTCTGGATCGAATAGGGCACAGGAGAAGTCCAACCGTTCCTTAATATTGACGGAAACCGCGGTATTTTGTAGGGTTACGCCCATTTGTTCGGCGATCGCCCCAAATAGGTTATTGAAAATTTCCAACAGCACCGGATCTTTTTTCACCTTTTCCGTAGGGACATTTTCTATAGGGGCGGGTTTACGATGCTCTTGGTGGGGAGGTGAAGATGTTGATAAACCCGCCCTTACAAATCCCGTTTCCGTAGGGGCGGGTTTACGAAGAGCTGGGTAGGAAGAGGAAACTGTCGGTGAACCCGCTCTCCCATCTTGGTACGAAGCGGCATGGATAGCCGTTAATACTAAATGTTGACGGGGATGAACTTGCGCTTGCCAACCGCTTTCAATTACATTGGTTCCGGTAGGTTCAATAATTAGTGCGGGTCCAATTATTGTGTGTCCTGGTTGTAACTTTTGGCGGTCATAAACTGGCACATATTGCCACTTTGGTGATGCAGATGTAAGGGCGGGTTCGCCAATATTATCGCCTTCCCACCGAGATCTTCGTGAACCCGCCCCTACAGAACCCAATTCTACGGAATTTTGTATGGAACAATAAACGGGCACTCTTGCCATTTCTGGGGGGACACTATCGGTAACGGGTTCTTGAATTTCCCCTTCAGGATGAGCCATGGTTTGCACAATTTCTACTGAAACCATATCCACCACTAACGGTTTTTGGGTTAAGGTAAAGCCATAGCGTTGCTGATGTTGATGCTCAAATTCTTGTTTGAGGTTTTCTAGAGAAGAATCGGAAAAATTGACCAATAAGGGCGTATCGCTGCCTTCATATTTTAGATGCAGTTTAACCATAATTTCTTCGCGATCGCCGGACTGTTCCGATAATTCTGCTTGCGCGTCTTTGACTAACTGGGGAATCACCCGATCTTGCAACTCTACCATTACACCATCGGTTAGCTCTTCCTCAAGGGTTTGCTCGCGCATGATGCGAATATCAGCAAGTCCCATACCATAGGCTGAGAGTACCCCAGCGTAGGGATGAATAACAATTTGACGAATGCCTAATGTATCGGCGAGTTGACAGGCATGTTGCCCCCCTGCACCGCCAAAGCAACAGAGGGTATAGCCAGAAACATCATAACCCCGTTGCAGAGAGATTTTTTTAATCGCATTGGCCATATTTTCAATGGCGATCGCAATAAACCCCGTCGCCACTTGTTCTGATATCCGTAGATCTCCGGTTTCTTTCTGTATCTCCTGAGCCAGAGTTTGGAACTGCTCGCGCACGCGATCGCCATCTAGAGGTCGGTTTCCCTGGGAGCCAAAAACCGCCGGGAAAAAGCGCGGATTCAGTTTACCCAACAGTACATTACAGTCGGTAATCGTCAGGGGGCCGCCCCGTCGATAGCAGACAGGCCCAGGGTTTGCACCGGCTGAATCCGGCCCGACACGGTAGCGGGAACCGTCGAAGAATACCACCGAACTGCCCCCAGCCGCTACCGTGTGAATCGCCATCATGGGCGATCGCACCCTTACCCCAGCAATTTCGGTATCAAATTGTCGTTCGTATTCCCCGTTATAATGAGCGACATCGGTGGACGTGCCACCCATATCAAAAGTAATAATTTTCTCAAAACCGGCTTGGGCACTGGTTTGTACTGCTCCCACAATGCCTCCGGCTGGCCCCGATAGGATGCTATCTTTACCTTGGAATTGCTCGGCATCTACTAACCCGCCATTAGACTGCATGAACATCAGATTAACGACATCTCCTGATTCTCCCGTCAGTTGTTCTTGCACTTGATTCACGTAGCGTCGGAGGATGGGAGACAGATATGCATCGACAACGGTGGTATCTCCGCGACTGACGAGTTTGATCAGGGGGCTAACTTGATGGGAGACAGAGATTTGAGTAAAGCCCATGTTTTTCGCCAGTTGTGCCACGTCCTGTTCGTGTTGGGGATAGCGATAGCCATGCAAAAGGGCGATCGCACAACTGCGGATTCCGCGATCGTAGGCGGCTTGCAGTTGGGGCACCAGAGCCTCCCGGTTAACCGGTTGCAATTCTTGCCCCTTAGCACTGAGGCGCTCTTGGACTTCGATCGCTTCTTCATAGAGTAATTCTGGCAGTTGAATCTGTTGGGCAAACAGATCCGGGCGGTTTTGATAGCCAATACGCAACGCATCCCGAAAGCCTTGGGTGATTAACAGAACCGTGCGATCGCCTTTTCGCTCTAATAGGGCATTCGTCGCCACCGTCGTTCCCATTTTTACCACCGCAATGCGATCGCTCTCAATGGGTTCATCCGCTCCCACGCCTAACAGATCGCGAATCCCTTGAATCGCTGCATCTGCATAGCGTTCTGGATTTTCCGAGAGGAGTTTATGAGCCACCGTTTGACCCTCTGGACTCAGGGCAACTAGATCGGTAAACGTTCCGCCGCGATCGATCCAAATATGCCAGCGGCGATCGGAATAAGGATGGGACATGGGGGAATGGGGAAATAGGGGAAGATAGTACAGGAAGTCAAGATTAAGAATGCCACAGTTGCTCGATGCTGACAAACTGATACTCTTGTTTTAACAGCATGGGGATGATATGCTCTGTAATTTCGGCCACACTCTGCCCCCCATACCGGCCATCATGGAGAACAATCACCGAACCGGGGCAAACCCTTTTCATGACCCGATTGACGACAATTGAGACTCCTGGATCGACCCAATCTTCGGGAACCACGGTCCACATGACCGGCCGATAATTCCATTGCTGCAATAGGTCTAGGGTTTGGGGAATAAATAACCCATTGGGAGGCCGTACATCCCGAAATCGCGATCGCTCGGTTTCGGGATTTAAACCACAGGCCTCAAGAATCGCAGTTTGAGTATTGTATAACCCTTGGCAGAGTTGCTCTGGAGTGAGTTCGGGAAAGTTCTGATGGGTATAGCCATGTAACCCAATCCAATGACCGCGATCGTAAATCGCTTTGGCGACTTCTGGATACTGTTTAACCTGTTGTCCGAGGCAAAAAAAGTTGGCTTTAACGGCGTAGGTTTCTAAAACCGTTAACAGCTCTAGGGTGTATTGGGGATGGGGACCATCATCAAAGGTTAAGGCGATCGCCTTTTGATGGGGATTTCCCCGCCATAAACACTGGGGAAATAAGGGTTTTAAGCCTTGATAGAGGATAGGATATAGGGGATATAACTGAAGTGACATGGCGATCTCGATTTATCCGGTTGGCCCTAAATACTGAATCAAATAAGGAGAAAATACCTCATAAATCAAGGTAAACGGCCGTTTATGATGCCAAAATAGATAATGGCGACCCCAAAAGGGCCCCGGTTGCTCAAAGGCTTCCTCTAAGGCTTGAGAATGGCCATAATACAAACCTTGAATATCTCGATACAACTCGGTTCTCAACTGCGCTAAACTCGCCCAGATGGGTAACGAGCGATTTTGTAAATAGTCATCGACATGACTGGCTTCCCACCAAGAAGTCGCATAGGCTAATCGTTGTCCTGATGCAGTTCTCAACCAAACCTGTCGCCTTAATCTGGGCCCTGGAATTGCTGAAATCTGACCCGGAGCGCGATCGCGATTCATGCCAATTGGGGACATATCAATCACATCGACTTCCGTTGGTTCGCGGGTTAACAATTGCAAGTGACGCGTGGGCGAACCATCCCCAAGTAAAAGAATTTGCCAAGCAGGAGAGAGTTGTTCATGGGGGAGTCCGGTTTGGATCTCAGTTTCATCACCTTGCCAGAGGGGGTGCAGGCGATGCCAAGTTGTTGATACTGGAGTTTGGGATTGGGCGGTTACAGTCAAGGGTCTTCACATAACTTAACTTTTCTTAAGTTTTATGATAGCGCTATGGGCAAGTAATGGGGAATGAGTAGGGGTCACCCGTTAAGGCTGTAAGCTAGGGGGGCACGAATGGCAATAGCTTGTCAGGATTGACTATGAGAGATTTAAAAAGTATCACCCGGTCTACTGTAGAGCAGTGGTTAACCGAAATTGAAGCGTTGAATGTGTCAGGAAGTTTACCGACTTATATCCCTAAGTTAGCCAAGGTTGATCCGCAAAACAGGGGGATTTATATTCAAAGTTTGCACGATCCAGGGGATGGATGGGGGGAACATGATGTACCGTTGATGAGTGTGATTAAGCCCTTTGTTTTGCTGTATTGTTTAGAACAGTTAGGAACCGAGAAAATTAAGGGCATTGTCGGTAATTGCCCCTCAGATTACCCATATAACTCGGTCGAACAGTTACAAGTAGATCAGGGATTTCCCCGCAATCCGATGATCAATAGTGGGGCGATCGCCCTCTGTTCCCATTTGCCCGGATCTACCAGTATAGAAAAATTTGAAAGATTCCGTAATTGGCTCAATGATTATGGTCAAACTGAGTTATTTGTAGATCGGCAACTTTTAGCGTCTGTAGAATCTTTACCGAATCAAACCAATCAGAATTTAACCCAAATCCTGGCACAATCGGGTTATTTAGGCAGTCCTGAATCAGTTGCATTAGATACTTATCAAAAGGTGTGTTGTTTATCATCCAGTCTTGAATATTTGGTTCAATTGGGACTAGGATTGGTTAATCCGCAAGGTAAAATCAAGTCAGAGCATCAATTCTGGGTGACAGAGTTAATGCAAACCTGTGGATTATATGAATATTCAGCAGAATTTGCCTCTTTAGTGGGATTACCGACAAAGTCAGGAGTGAGTGGAGTATTATTATCCTTAGTTCCCCAGCAGGGGGCGATCGCCACTTATAGCCCCCTTCTTGATTCTATGGGAAATTCTGTTGTGGGCATGGCATTATTAAAACGAATAGCCACTTATTTGCACGATTAAAACCCTAAACTCTAGCCAAAAATTTTCCTCTTTTTCTAATATTTCTCTCCTAAAGAACTCCAAAGTTGAGCTTCTGTCGGAATCATACGTTCTGTCGATGGCATGTGGAGAGAAATTGGAGTCTGTTTCTCTGCTAAAGAACTCCAGAGTTGAGCTTCTGTGGGTATCAGAGTCGTTGTTACTGAAAGATCTGAAAATAAAGCAATGGGGATAAATCCCAGCACAAAAGATCCGAAAATGATTGCCAGAACCATTTCTGAGCGACTTCCAGAGTGATTTTTTAAATAGACATTAACAGGGTGATATTCATGAACGCTCATGGTTCAACTCCTAGGTAAACTCTCGTCAACCTCACTGTAGCGCTGTTCAATCCTCTTACAGAAAAACAGAAAAAAACTGTAACCTAAGTTACTAAAACTTTACTGCCAGCGCAATTTTCGCATAGAAATTATCGATAAAAGACATATAATAATTCTCTCTTCTATCAAGTAAAAACTTGAAGGCTTAGAGACTAAACAATACAAGCTATGGCTAGAGTGCGAAGTGCAATAAAAATTCCATAAAATCTCTTGTTTGCTCCCTCTACCTCCTCATCACAGTGCAACGTTCTGTATGACGTTTTTCTCTAACGGTAGCTCAATAATTAAGTCAGTTCCCTCTCCTGGAATAGAATGACATCTCAATTTTCCTCTACAGTGATCCACAATAATAGAATAATTGATAGACAAGCCCAAACCCGTTCCACTACCAACAGGTTTTGTTGTAAAAAAGGGATCGAATATCTTAGCCTTAACTTCCTCGCTCATCCCACAACCATTATCCGAAATTGTAATTTTGACTGAAGAGCAATCGCTATATTCTGTTTTTAACACAATTTGAGGAATTTTTGGATTTTCTGTATCCGATCTCAACTCATCTAACGCATCAATTGCATTATTGATCGCATTCAAAAACACCTGATTTAATTCCCCTGGATCGCAAGTTACTAAAGGCAAATCTCCATATTTTTTAATCACCTGAATATCTCTTATCGAACTAATTTTTTCTTGAATATTTCCTTGAATTCTATGTTGTACAACTAATAAGGTCGCTTCTAGATTTTCATGGATATCCACCACCTTGATTCCTGATTGATCTAAGCGAGAAAACGTTCGCAAACCTCGAACAATTGCACTAATTCGTTCGGCTCCTGATTTAATTGATGTTAATAAATCCTGGAAATCTTGAACCAAAAAATCAAAGTCTATATCCTCTAGAGTATCAGCAATACTTTCAGGGGGATCGGGATATGCCTCTTTATAGAGATCGAGCAAATACAATAAGTCATCTACATAATGAATGGCCGGTTCAATATTAGCATAAATAAAATTCACTGGATTATTAAACTCATGGGCAATACCCGCCACCATTTGACCTAAACCAGACATTTTTTCGGATTGAATCAATTGGGATTGGGTGAAGTACAGTTTTTGCAGAGTCTCTTCCAATTGTTCGACTTTTATTTTTAAAGTCTCATCCCTATCTTTTAATTTTTTAGCCATCCGATTAAAGGCTTTAGCCAACCGATCTAACTCATCGTTATAAAGGACAGGTAATTGAACCCATAAGTTATCATTGGCCAGTTTTTCAGTCGCTTGAGTGACTGAATTAATCCGAGCTACCATTAATCCAGAGAGGATATAACCCACAATAATTGCCACCACCGATCCCACAACAGAAAACACAACCAGTCCAATTAAAAAATTCTGTTTTGCATTTTCTAAAGCATGTAGAGAAGACATCACAACCAATTGCAATTGGGACTGATTAATTTCAAAGATCGGAACAGTTTTTCCTAAGTAAGAGCGATCTCCAAGCTTAATCTCTGATTCTGAGAAAGTATTCTGGGGAGTTCCTGGAGGAGGTAGCCAGGAAAACTTTTCCGCGTTGGGTAAACTAGACGCGACTATTTTATTGTCTTTAAATATTACAATTGATGTATTTGTTTTCTGGGAAATTTCACTCAAAAATTTAGCATTTATAACACGCCCAATAATTACACCTCCAACAACTCCTTGATTCGATTTAATGGGTGCAGTTGCAATTAAAACAGAGGAGGAAAAAGTATTATTGTTTTTTGCATCTACTATCGTAGAAAAGCTCACTCCATTCATGACTTGTGAAAGAGCAATTTCATGATCAATCTCAGAGTTACTAATCCTATTTAGTTTCAAATCAACCAACAATCTATCTTGAATATCAATGACTTGAACCAGATCGAGTTCCAACAAAAGCTTTAAGGGCAATAAACGTTGTAACAATATGATTTCGTTGGTATTTTCCAATCCTTTGAGAATATTTTCTGATTCAACCGTCACTGTCGCATGTAAACGCAATGTTTCAGTTTTATTTTGGAACTGTTGTACAACCAAAGCGGCTAAACTTTCGATTTCTCTGAGTTGTCGTCTCTCTAAGTGTCTTAAAAAGTAATAACCAATGCTAACTGTCCCTGAAAGCCATAGTCCGAAGAACACAAAAGCAAATGGAATACTAATTTTTTGTTGTAATGGTAACTTTGAGTAAGTTCTACACAGTACAGTTCTGACCCAAAAGTTAGAGGAGGGTTTCACTGGCAATCATTGAATGCAGCAGTTTCCCCTTTTAGGAGGTATATTAAAGTTTTTTGTTCTAGGGAACAGGGAAGAGGGAACAGTAAATAGAATTTAGTCATTTATTGATGCACGAGACAGTTACACACTACTCTATAACAGCGCTTCACGCTGTAAGGGGAGTAGGAAGATCTGATTATTGCTATAAGGATCAGTATAGCGCTAGTTATGTTTCTTTGCTATAGTAAACGGTTAACTATATCAACTAAGATTCAGGTTTGAATAAGATATAGCCATGCAAGTCCAGTATACTTTGTGCTTCTGGAGTGGCGATAAAATTAATGAAATCTTCAGTTGTGGGTTTCAGTGGAGTAAAGACAACAACGCCAAGGGTTTGAAGCATTTTATATTGCTCATTCTGAATGTTCTCTAAGGTAGGAGCTATTCCATCTAGAGTAAGAATCTGTACTGAAAAGTCCTGGAGTCCCTCGGAGTAAGCGATCGCCCCAATGCTATAAGGAGTTATACTTACTGCGTCTACAACTTCATCATCATATTCCAATAGAATCGCTTGGGGAGTAATCTTTAGGTCTTGACCTAAATAATGTTCTCGTAAAAGTGCTTTTTCTGTTTCATCTTCTGGTATGTCAATGATGACAATTTCACCATCAATACTGCCCAATTCATTCCAGTTCGTAATCGCACCACTATAAATTTTTTTAATGGCATCATGGTTTAAGTTTTCGACTCCTTCAACTTGTTCATTAACAATTAAGACTAAGGCATTGCGAACCAACGGTATATAGCGAAGATTTTCTGTTTTTTCTGTTGCAGTGAGAGGTCTACTGATTGCCCCAATCTCGAGAAACTTCTCTCGCACCCCACTTAAACCTCCAGCAGTTTGGCTACTGGGCAGAAAGACAATCTCAACATTCTCTTGATCGTACGCTTCTGCCAATAGTTCTAACATGGGATAAGCTTCTGACGATCCCCCAATTTTAATGGTACTTTGGGAAGATGAAGAGCGATCGCCATTAGGCGTACAGCTCATTAACATAATTCCTATTAAGACTCCTAGTTTAAGTCCTAGTTTAAGTCCTCTTTCTTCCCAATCGGTGAAAAATAGCATCATGGTTAATGGGGGGAGTCATAGGCTAGATAGGTCTTGTAAACCCGATCTTAACAGTTAAACCTTCGGACTCATGGGAGTGTCAAGTTATGACTCATTTTGTTAAGGTTCTCTACCTTTGATGGGATCTTGTGTCAAACCGGTGAGTTATAGGTTTAAAGTAGGTATGATTATAAAGAAATCCTTAAGGAGGCATCATTATGACTCCCCATCTGCTACGTCAGCTATGGTCACTGATTGAAACAACTCAGCCTCAACGGTTATTGAGACTTGATGACGCGAGTCTGGTACAATGGCTGCTGGGTAATATGGCTCAAGAGCGATCGCTCAATGGAGAAGAAGCAGATTTACTCTCTCACTATATAGAATCCCGTTGTTCCCTGATTCGGGATTTAGCTCAAGAGCGCCTGTCGCCCGAACTCTTGCCATAAGGAATAGCCCAAAGTCTCGCTTTACCAAAGTTCTCCTGTTGACAGCGCCTCAATAATCAGGCAGAACTTAGGCTGGCGATCAAGCAGAGATCGCCTGAAGAGGTGTTCTAGAACACGCAAAAATTTCTCCTGCTGATACCAAATCCAGCAGATGCTGCTAATATCTTAAAGATAAAATTTAACAAAACTTGAAGCCACTCTGAGCAAAGTGGCTGCTTCAAGATGAGTGTCTATCAGTGAGGAGAAACCCTTTACATATGGCTAAGTGGCAATCTTTATTAATGTCGGTTCTATTGCTAGCTCTCCCCTTGGCAGCTTGCGCCCCTCCCCCGTCTGATAATGCCGATGGAGGAGGAGATGGAGAGTCTGAAGACTCGGCTTCCCAAAGTCGTTTGGATGTCGTGAAAAATCGCGGAACCCTAATCTGTGGGGTAGATGGTGGCATTCCTGGATTTAGCTTTGTGGATGAAACCGGAGAATATTCAGGAATTGATGTGGATGTTTGTAAGGCTGTAGCTGCCGCTGTCTTGGGCGATTCAGATGCAGTAGAATATCGGAACCTCGATTCTACAGAACGCTTTACTGCCCTAGCGGGTGGTGAAGTGGATATGCTCTCTCGAAACACGACTTGGACAACGAGCCGAGATACAACCGTTGGTCTAGAATTTGCACCAACCACATTTTATGATGGACAAGGCATGATGGTGCGTCAAGATAGTGGTATCACGTCCCTGGAAGATTTTGAAGGTAAAGCCGTTTGCGTAGAAGCGGGAACCACCACCGAGCTGAACTTAACCGATAATATGCGGGAAGCAGGAGTTACCTTTGAAACAGTAACCTTCCAACAGGCTGACCCAGCTTATGCCGCCTATGCAGAAGAACGCTGCGAAGGAATGACTTCAGATAAATCGCAGTTGATTGCTCGTCGCAGTACCTTACCCAATCCAGAGGAACATATTCTGTTGGATGTCACCATGTCCAAAGAACCTCTCGGCCCCTTAACCCTTAATAATGATTCTACCTGGTTTGATGTGGTTAAATGGGTAACCTACGGTTTGATTGAAGCAGAAGAGTTGGGAATTACTCAAGCCAATGTCGAAGAAAGTAAAGGAAGTGAAGACCCCACCATCCGCCGTTTCTTGGGTGTTGAAGGTGATTTGGGAACAGGCTTAGAACTCGATAATGATTTCATGGTTAATGTGATTTCCTCAGTTGGAAACTACGGTGAAGTTTACGAGCGCAATTTGGGTAAGGAATCTCAATTTCAGTTAGATCGAGGTCAAAATGACCTCTGGACTCGTGGAGGATTGCTCTATTCTCCTCCTTTCCGATAAATTTAGTTATCTGTAAACAGTTAGCCGTCACCCGTGATGCGATCATGGGTGACGAGTCTTGAGTTCTCCCATTTAATCTGTTCTTGTTATGACCTCGGCAAATGAGCATACGATTCCTTTGTGGCGTGATGATCGATTTTGGCGAGTCGCGCTGCAAGTTTTGGCGATCGCGATCGTTATTTCTGTTATTAGTCTATTAACCTATAATGTCTCCAATAACCTCCAACGAGCGGGCATAGAGTTTGGGTTTGATTTTTTGGATACCCAAGCTTCCTTTGCCATTGGAGAAAGTATTATTCCTTACGATCCAGCCAGAGACAGCTATGGCCGGGTTTTGTTAGCTGGCTTGGTGAATACCCTACGGATCATTATTTCTGGCATTATCCTCACCACATTGGTGGGAATTGCGGTGGGAGTTGCCAGTTTTTCTAATAATTGGTTACTGCGAAAGGGAAGCGAAGTTTATGTGGAGTTGATCCGCAATGTGCCTCTGCTCTTACAGTTGTTTTTTTGGTATCGGGCCGTTTTTTCTAAGTTTCCCAAACCCACGGAGCGTATAGAGGTGATGGGACTCGCTTTTTTGAGTAACCGAGGGGTGTTTCTCCCTTGGCCAAAAGTGGGTTGGTCTCTAGCGATGTGGTGCAGTGTGTTGATTGGATTGGCGATCGCCGCGGTTATCCTGTGGAAAATACGGATTAAGTCCATGGTGGAACGGGGAAGTTCTGGAAAACCCCAGTTAACGGCCTTGTGGATTATTGGTATTGTTGCCCTGCTAATTATTACAGTAGCCTTTGCATGGGAAAAACCGACGGAAATTGAACTCGGTCAGATTACCGGAGGGTTGCGCCTGACTGGGGAATTCGCCGCCTTGCTAACGGGCTTAGTTTTGTATACGGCTGCCTTCATTGCCGAAATTGTCCGAGCTGGGATTCAAGCTGTAGCCAAAGGCCAGTGGGAAGCCGCCCGAGCCCTGGGTTTACAGTCGGGTTTAATGATGCGTTTGGTTGTATTTCCCCAAGCTCTACGAGTGATTATTCCCCCCTTGAGCAGTCAGTACATGAACTTGGCTAAAAACTCCAGTTTGGGAGCGGCGATCGCCTACGCGGAAATCTACAATGTAGCCAATACAACCTACAACCAAAGCGGGCGACCCGTAGAAGTGATGCTCATTATCATGGTCACTTATTTGCTGATGAATTTGATCATTTCTTTAGGAATGAACCAAATTAACCGCGTGGTGCAACTACAAGAAAGGTAATTTGGGGATAGGGAGAGCGACGATTGCCACAACATAAAGCAGGAAGAAATCAAAAATTAATTATCCATTAACATGACTTCTGTACCTAGTAACTTAACCGATATGGCACCGCCACCGGAGATGCGCGATACTCCGGTGAACTGGATTAAAAATAATTTGCTTAGTCCCTGGTATAACGGTTTAATCACTTTCATTATTTTAGGGGGATTAATCGCCCTAGGTTATAATTTTCTCTCCTGGTCATTCACCGATGCTCAATGGGATGTGATCCCGCGAAATCTCCACCTATTGATGGTCGGTCGTTATCCCAGTGAAGAGTATTGGCGCTTATGGATTTTAGTCGCTCTAATTAGTGTTTTTTCTGGCTTATCTTGGGGAGTTATTGCCCGATCGCTAACCCTATTTAGCCGTAATATTCTCATCGGCTTAGGAATCGCTGCCCTAGGATGCACGATTGCTCCGACTCCCATTGTCTATCGTGCCCTATTAGTAGGATGTTTGGTGGCGATCGCCGGTAGCGCTTGGATCGGCCAACAAGTCGGGAACGTTCAACCGGCTCTCGGAAAATGGGTTTCCTTTGGCTGGTTTGGCGTATTTTTAATCGGACTGTGGCTCATTGGTGGAGGACTGGGTTTAACCCCTGTCGGAACCAATGAATGGCAAGGCTTATTGCTCACCGTTCTCATGGCTATTGTCGGTATTACCTTAAGTTTTCCCATCGGTTTGATTGCTGCTTTAGGAAGACGTAGCTCCTTACCCGTGGTCAAAGCCCTCAGTATTGCTTATATTGAAATCATTCGGGGTGTTCCCCTGATTACCATTTTATTTATGGGCCAGGTCATGATTCCCCTATTTCTCCCCGAAGGAATGCGTCCCGATCGGGTGATTCGGGCGATCGTCGGCTTAACCTTATTTAGCTCCGCTTACTTAGCGGAAAATGTGCGAGGAGGTCTACAAGCAATTCCCAAGGGACAGGCGGAAGCCTCACGGGCCCTAGGTTTAAGTACCCCTTTAACCTTGATTCTAATTGTTCTCCCCCAAGCCCTGAAAGCTGTGATTCCAGCTATGGTGGGTCAATTTATTAGCCTATTTCAGGATACGACCCTGTTGGCGATTACCGGCTTGGTAGAATTGTTAGGAATTAGTAACTCGATTTTAGCGAACCCCAAATTTCTGGGGCGCTTTTCAGAGGTATATCTATTTATTGGAGTCCTCTTTTGGGTGTTCTGTTATGCCATGTCGGCTGCCAGTCGATGGGTAGAAAATAAACTGAATACAGAACACCGCTAGTAGGGGTGGGTTCTCCAAAATCGAGAAAACCTATAGATAACCTTCGTAAACCCGCCCTATTCCCTATTCCCTATTCCCTATTCCCATGACCCATTCCGATCCTCTCATTAAATCTCAAGATAATCCAACTCCTGTGGACACCGAACCCGCCATCATTGCCCAAGAGGTTCATAAGTGGTATGCCAGTAATAAATTCCATGTCCTGCGAGGGGTGAGCTTAGACGTTCAAAAAGGCGAAGTGGTCGTTGTTATGGGTCCGAGTGGTTCCGGGAAATCGACGTTTATCCGCACCTTTAATGCTCTGGAAGAGTATCAAAAGGGAAAAATTATTATTGATGGTATTGAATTATCCCACGATTTAAAGAATATCGATGCGGTGCGGCGCGAAGTGGGGATGGTGTTTCAACAGTTTAATTTATTCCCCCATTTAACGGTTTTGCAAAATGTAACCTTAGCACCGATTTGGGTTCGGCGTTGGAAGAAGGAAAAAGCCGAAGAAATTGCTCTACAGCTCTTAGAAAAAGTAGGAATTTTGGAGCAGGCGAAGAAATTCCCCGGACAGTTATCGGGGGGACAACAGCAACGGGTGGCGATCGCCCGCGCTCTGGCGATGCAGCCGAAAATCATGCTCTTTGATGAACCCACTTCAGCCCTCGATCCAGAAATGGTACGCGAGGTACTCGATACCATGCGATCGCTTGCTCAAAGCGGCATGACCATGGTTTGTGTTACCCATGAAGTAGGGTTTGCCCGTGAAGTAGCGGATCGAGTGGTGTTAATGGCTGATGGGGTTTTAGTGGAGGAAGCAACCCCTGATGAATTTTTTAACAACCCCAAGGAAGAACGAACACAGAAATTCTTATCACAAATTTTGTAACTGCTCTGGAGTGCCTGGAGTGTCTGGAGTCTCATTTTTCAGGGAAGAATGAAACAGCCCTAGGGGTTGAAAGGTGGTGAGGAGTAGAGCGATTAGCTTGTTTTTCCCTTATCGAGGACAAACAAGAACACCATTGGCATTCTCAACAATGGAACCCTCAACATCGTTGATGTAAATGGTATTTCCAGTTAACACTCGTACAAGTCTGGGCTTTTCTTGCAAACATTCACCAAGGGTTTCTGCCCAGCGAATTAGTTCGCTCGTATCACTGGTGATTCCAAAAGCATCTGTGATTGGGGTATTAGAGCTAATGCTGGTATCTTGAAAAATTGCAGTTTCAATGGGTAAGCTGAACCGCAAGGGCAATACTTTGCCGGTCGGTGATGTGGTTACCTATTCTCTAGGGCCAATATATTTACCACCGTAGAGTTCTTGGAAAGCCGTTTTCCGATAGTAGTCTACTTGAATGCTGGGGATACGATCGTGACGTTCTCTCCCGTTAACCCTTCGGGTCTAACGGGAGCTTCAAAAGAGGCTGAGTTAAACCCATTCTCCTTTTAAAGTTTCTTGCTTCGCTGGCTGACTATTGTCTAAGCCTCCACCAGCAGAAGCGATGCGACCCACCGCCTGTATCTCTTCTAGTGCCCGATGCAAAATATTACGTGCTGCGTTTTCGTCTCTATCCATAATTAGTCCGCATTTCGGGCATTCATGAAAGCGAACCGAGAGAGTTTTCAGGACTTTTGCGTGGCAACTACTACAATCTTGACTTGTGCCGTGAGGATTGACTTTCACCACCCGAACGCCGCATTTAACTGCCACTGCTTCCAGAATCATGATGAATTGTCCCCATGCTGCATCAAGAATACTCTTAGCGAGTTGAGTTCTTGAGAGTCCCTTAATATTTAAATCTTCAATGGCAATTAAGTCATAGCACCTCGTGAGCCAGTTTGCTATCTTGTATTGAAAATCCTTTCTTTGTCGCTGAATCCGTTGATGAATTTTCGCGATTTTGTTCTGTTGCTTTTGATAGTTTATTGAACCTTTTTGTTTGTTTTTTAATCTCCTTTGCTGACGCGCTAAATGGTTTTGTGCTTGGCGATAGGTTTGCTGAATGGGAATGGTTTTACCTTCTGATGTCGTCAAAAATTCCTTCAATCCAACATCAATCCCGATAGCCGATTTAATTTGATCGAGTGCGAGAGGTTCAGTAACTCGTTCATCTTTCGCTCTCAAGCAAACCTAATAACCATCTGCTTTTTTGACAATTGATGCGGTTCTTAACTCAAACCCTTCGGGAATAGGGCGGTGAACGATGACCGGAATTATTCCTAATCGCGTCGTTATCAGGTTTTTGCCATCAAATTTAATTGTGGCTTTCCCATGGTTCACTCGCGAGAACTCAAAAGATCTCAACTGTCCTGCTTTCTTGAACCTCGGTCGCCCTCCTCTCTTGCCATTCTTATCGGGCACTCTCCATCTCTTCCACGCCTTATCTAATCTTTGCCGATTGATTGGTTGCACTTCTGAATAGATTTCCTTGTAATCAGGGAACCGAACCTTTGTTTCTTTGAGTGCTGCTTGTTGCGTGTAGTAATTTACAGGTTTAGGGATTTCACCAATCGGTTCACAAATTAAACTGCACCGATCTATTTGAGAGCGAGTTCGCCTTAAATAGTCCAACCTTTGACCTAACGCATAGTTCCAATATCGTCGCAGCAATTCTAGCCACCAATCAATTAGGACAGCTTGTTTATTTGTTGGACGTAATCGGTACTCGTAAGTTAGAATTATTTAATAAATATACAGCTTACCGCTTGCGATGTCAAATCACTATGATAAAGGATTTAGGTCTATTTATGCGCTTACCGCTCACCTGGTTTTGGTCACCAAATATCGCAAAAAAGTTATCAACCCAGCTATTCATGCTCGACTGGCAGATATTTTCCAGGAAACTTGCAGTAAATGGGAAACTAGTATTGTTGAGTTCAACGGAGAAGTTGATCGCGTGCATCTTTTGATTCGCTATCATCCTCAAATCCAGTTAAGCAAATTTATCGCTAATCTTAAAACTGTTTCTAGCCGTTTAATTCGTAAAGAATTTGAGGATTATCTCAAACAATTTTATCGTAAGCCTGTATTCTGGACTGGATCTTATTTTGTGGCTAGTTGTGGTGGTGTAACGGTAGAACAACTTAAGCAATATGTTCAACAACAAGAAGTACCCGGACAATAAGGATGCCCTACCTAGCAGTTTATTCGCGGGTCGGCATTCCCCTCCCGTTAACCCTAGCGGGTATAACGGGAGGGGAATGCCGACATTTAGTGGGATTTTTTTCTATATCCTTTTCTAAGGCCTCCCAATCTAGTTTTCGGTATGTTCTTGATAAGTTTTTAAATATTTCACTTAACGTTGATGTGTATGTTTGTTCCTTAGCTCTATAGCTCTTCCATCAACGCTTTGACTCGATCGATTCCCTCTCGATCGCCAGCCACCTGATAGAGTTGTAGGGCGCGTTCTAATATGGAAAGGGCTTCCTGTTTGCGATCGCGCTCTTTGAGTGCCAACGCCAGCTTATAATAACCTTCTGGATCTTGGGGCGCTAGTTGCACCACCTGACGATAGGTGGCGATCGCCAAGAGGACATCATTCTGTCTCATGAGAATATCACCCATGGATCGATGGGCATCCACCAAATTCCGATCCAAGGATACTGCCCGTTGATAGGCTTGATAGGCTTCTGGCCAATTTTCAAAGCTCTCTTGGATTTTACCAATGGTCATATAAATCACCGGATTCCGGGAATCGAGTTGAGCCGCTTTATCCAAGGCTTGCCGTCCTAAATCCACATTACCGCGAGCTAACCAAGCACTGGCTAATTTCACCTGAATGCTACCGGAACGGGGATTAAGTTGTTCGGCTTGTCTGAGGTGTTGAATGGATTGATCCAGTTGTCCTTGTTTGAGGTACATTGCTCCGAGTAACTCATGGGCTTGAAAATTTCGAGGATCGGCACTGAGGACTTGTTCATAGGTTCTTTTAGCTGAGACAAAATCATTTTGTCGCCACTGCACCACTCCCAAACCTAGATAAGCCTCCAAATTGTTCCGATCTAACTGAATGGCTTGTTGATAGGCAATTTGGGCAGCCGCATTATCGCCAATCTTGGCTAAACTATGGCCGAGGGCATAGAAAAAGTCTCCATTCTGGCGATCGTAAATCACTGCCTGACGATAGGCTTGGGCTGCTTGAGCAAAATTTCCTTGAATAGCTTGCAGATAGCCAATACCAGAATAGAGGCGAGCATTTTGGGGGTCTAATCTGAGGGCTTGTTGATAAACTTGAATGGCCCTAGGATAATTTCTCGCTTCGACGAACTGATTTCCTTGCTCCAACAGAGTATCAAGCTGGGCATCAGTGGGCGATCGCTGGGCAATCAATTCTACCCCTTCAGAGGCTTGAACGGCTAAGGGCGCACCCCCCTGAAAACCTCCCCAAACCAATAGAGTTGCCAAGAATAAGCTGGATTTGTGCATGGTTGATGATCGACAGAGTGTGTGTGAGGGATTTGTAATGAAAATTTACACTTTCTTTAGGATTCCGGCAAGGGGGAATAGGGGGACGCGGGGACGAGGGGAATGGGAGACACGGGGATATGCAGATAAGGAAGATACTCAATGACTCCCGACTTAATTCTTCAAGATCCTAGTTTGAAGGCTTCGACGAACAGACTATACACTAAGCCAATTTTCAACCCATTAATTACATCTCGCCAGAGGTTATCTTGACTCCAAAGCTTAGAGCCATAAATGAGGCGATTGAGGACTTCTATCCCCATCACCAAAATGGCAGCTACCAGGATATCTTGTTCTGCCCTTTGACCCGCGATGGTAGACAAGGCTGTACCCAGGAAAAAACCGAATAAAAAACTGATAGTCAGCAAGGACAAGCGCCGCCAAGGATTGCGTAATACCCTAGCAGTCTCTCGACTCAAAACATTGACGAGTTCATTCAGACGAGTATTCTGCGTAATCCTATCCTCCCGATCGAGTGCAGTGCTAAAATCAAGGGTAAACCATTCACTCCATTTTTACCAAATTGTGACTATCTCTGTAGAGTTTATTGAAGGAATGTCAGAAGAAATTAGTGGCATTAGTCTACGAAAACGCCCGAATTCTGACACCAAAATCGTAGTTTTAAGCTTTGAGAGGCTGGTTGCAGCAGAAGGATTTAAGAGTTTTGGCAATAAGGTGGAGCATCTGTGGCTCAAGGATGAAGAAGGGACAATCCAGGTGAGTCCCAATGGTATGAAGTTTATTTTTGTTGATGATGATGAGCTATCTAATGCAGAGTGTACGTTTGAGGTGCATTCTCAAGATCGGTTTGAGCGGGTAATGCGTTTCTTCCATCGCTATGCTGATGCCTATGGTTTTGAGTTTCAAGGCAATTAGGCAATAGCTTTAGGATTCTTCTGGAGGGGGATCGAGGGGTAATAGACCACTCTGTTGGATAAGTTTGGGCCAAATGAGGATAAAGTAGCCCATCCAAGCGAATATGGGTAGGGAGAAGATGAGGGAAAACCACCAACGATGGAGAATCATCCAACTCAGGGCGATCGCCGTGACTCCAGTTAAAATGATAGACCAGGGTTGACACCACCAGGGCTTATACTGCCAAACACTGACGGGTTTTGAGGGAAGCGATTCAGACATTGGCACAAGAGAACATCGGGTGTGATTTCAGAACTTTATTGTATCGGAAATATTTCTAAACACAAGGGAAAACTATGGAAAAATTGAAATCCAAAGATCGGACGTTAGCGATTGATATTGGTGGCAGTGGAATTAAGGCAATGGTATTGGATCGCAAAGGCCGTCCTTTGGGCGATCGCGTGCGGGTGCAGACTCCCCAACCGGCTACACCCGAGGTAGTTTTGAGGGCGATCGCCGATTTAGCCAAACAAGCAGGAGCTTGCGATCGGGTTTCCGTGGGCTTTCCCGGAGTTGTGCGCCACGGTATTGTTTATACTGCCGTTAACCTTCATCCCAATTGGGTAGAATTTGACCTAGCCTCACCGCTCTCTGAATCGTTGGGGAAACCGGTACGAGTGGCTAATGATGCCGATATTCAAAGCTTTGGAGCGATTTCTGGCCAAGGGGTCGAACTGGCGATCGCCCTGGGAACGGGCTTAGGAACTGCCTTATTTGTAGATGGAAAACTGGTTCCGAACCTGGAAGGCGGCCATCATCCTTTCCGTAAAAAACAAACTTATGAGCAACAATTAGGACGCGCCGCCCTGGAGAAAGTCGGGACAAAAAAATGGAATAAACGGTTGAAAAAGGCGATTTGCAAACTCCAACATCTATTCAACGCCGATCGCATCTATTTAGGAGGTGGAGAAGCGAAAAAGGTAGACTTTGAACTTCCTGAAAATGTCTCCATTGTTCCTAATATTAATGGACTTTTAGGCGGAATTGCTCTCTGGAATTTATAGCACTTTGCGCTAGGGAATAGGGAATAGGGAATGGGGAATGGGATTGTGGTACATGGCTTTGGGGATTCGGTATTGCACTCCATAACATCGCAACGCGCTGTATCTATTTTTCTTTCAGTTTCAATCCCTCATAGGGATTTAAGAGCATTTCAACGATGTTTTCTTCTTCTTCCCAGATTTCCCCTTCTATCTCGGTTTCAATCCCTCATAGGGATTTAAGAGCGTTTCAACATTGAAACCATCCTGATTGACGTAGGATTCTCCCCTCGTATGTTTCAATCCCTCATAGGGATTTAAGAGCGTTTCAACTTTCTTTGGAAACTTTCTGTACAATTTCATTGATGGTTTCAATCCCTCATAGGGATTTAAGAGCGTTTCAACAATCCGGGATACTTCTCTCAGTGGGAACCGACTATCAGCGTTTCAATCCCTCATAGGGATTTAAGAGCGTTTCAACCAGGCGCACCGCTATGACACTACTGGGGATTGAAGTTTCAATCCCTCATAGGGATTTAAGAGCGTTTCAACTAGATGGACAATCCAGCAAGCTCAAATCGTCTCGTTTCAATCCCTCATAGGGATTTAAGAGCGTTTCAACTCGCCTTGGCTCATCCGGAAAGTAGACCCCCTCATTCAAGTTGGTTTCAATCCCTCATAGGGATTTAAGAGCGTTTCAACAGCCAAACGGCTCAACATGTCGAATCCCAACCGGGTTTCAATCCCTCATAGGGATTTAAGAGCGTTTCAACTCAGTCATAAGTTCACGGAACATGATAGAATCGCTGTTTCAATCCCTCATAGGGATTTAAGAGCGTTTCAACTTAATGCTCGTTCAATGTGATTGCAAAACAATTCAATGGAGTTTCAATCCCTCATAGGGATTTAAGAGCGTTTCAACAATGGACTTAAATCAGTTAATTCAGGATGTTGACAGTTTCAATCCCTCATAGGGATTTAAGAGCGTTTCAACTGGGGCAAGGCTTTTGGCACTTCGCTTTCCGCAATCGTGGTTTCAATCCCTCATAGGGATTTAAGAGCGTTTCAACAAGCCTTTTGATTTGCTCAAGCAGGTCAAGGCTATGTTGTTTCAATCCCTCATAGGGATTTAAGAGCGTTTCAACGCGCCATTCGTTGGCGACCAATCTCCACTATCAAGTTTCAATCCCTCATAGGGATTTAAGAGCGTTTCAACACCATACTGGCACGAGCCACAAATAGGATTTTCTTCAGTTTCAATCCCTCATAGGGATTTAAAGGTGTTGCGCGTTTCAACTTCAGAGGATTTTATCTGGTTTTCTTTAAAGGTGTTGCGCGTTTCAATCCCTCATAGGGATTTAAGAGCGTTTCAACATTTGGGGTAATGGCGTTGTCGGCACTCTTCTTGTGGTTTCAATCCCTCATAGGGATTTAAGAGCGTTTCAACAAATGGGCAAAAGCCTAGAGCAAGCTGAACAGCAAGTTTCAATCCCTCATAGGGATTTAAGAGCGTTTCAACCCAAAACCGCGATTCAAGCTTTTCCAAAAGTATTTTCACGTTTCAATCCCTCATAGGGATTTAAGAGCGTTTCAACTGAGGCTTTTACCATGATTGCATCAAGCTTGTCTTCTGGTTTCAATCCCTCATAGGGATTTAAGAGCGTTTCAACTTTGAGCTAGGGCTAGACCATCCTTAGCAATCCTTTCCTTCAGTTTCAATCCCTCATAGGGATTTAAGAGCGTTTCAACACAAAGAGCGAAGTTGCGTTGTTCCTTTTGGACGTTTCAATCCCTCATAGGGATTTAAGAGCGTTTCAACACAGCTCCCTAAAACGGAGCTATCAACAACTTAGCCAACGTTTCAATCCCTCATAGGGATTTAAGAGCGTTTCAACTGGGCTTATGAAGAATTTGGTAAAAGGGTAATTAGTTTCAATCCCTCATAGGGATTTAAGAGCGTTTCAACGTGAGTGTTTTCCATTTCTAGTGGGTTCTGTAATGTTTCAATCCCTCATAGGGATTTAAGAGCGTTTCAACTCAACGACATAGGGATTCAAGTTACATGAGTGTCGCTGTGTTTCAATCCCTCATAGGGATTTAAGAGCGTTTCAACCGTTTTTACAAGCAGATTGACTACATTAAATCTTTTGTTTCAATCCCTCATAGGGATTTAAGAGCGTTTCAACAATCATATAATTAGGTAAAAGTGATGTCATCACTGTTTCAATCCCTCATAGGGATTTAAGAGCGTTTCAACGCTTCGGCAACCTTTTGCTCATCTAGGGTAGGTGTTAGATGTTTCAATCCCTCATAGGGATTTAAGAGCGTTTCAACCAGAAACTTTGCCATTACAGGGCGAGGGAACCGGGTTTCAATCCCTCATAGGGATTTAAGAGCATTTCAACCGGATTTAGAAAATTCCGAATCATATTCCTCCATAGAAATGGTTTCAATCCCTCATAGGGATTTAAGAGCGTTTCAACTCCAAAACAGCTTGATAATCCGGCGATGCCTATCGTTTCAATCCCTCATAGGGATTTAAGAGCGTTTCAACCTCATTAGTGGGTCAATGCAATGAAGGTTTGGATTTCGTTTCAATCCCTCATAGGGATTTAAGAGCGTTTCAACTTTGATAGCTCCCTGGCAAGGTACGATCCAGAAAAGTTTCAATCCCTCATAGGGATTTAAGAGCGTTTCAACTTTGCTCAGGCCGTCTCCTCTGGCGATGAGTCCAGATCTGTTTCAATCCCTCATAGGGATTTAAGAGCGTTTCAACTTTGGTTCCCCATTTACTTTGGTCTTTCTGCGCTGTTTCAATCCCTCATAGGGATTTAAGATCGTTTCAACGAGAGATTTACCCAAAGCAAAAGTGCTATGGGAAATAGTTTCAATCCCTCATAGGGATTTAAGATCGTTTCAACGAGAATTTATTGAAAGCGATCGCGCTTCGCATAACCCGTTTCAATCCCTCATAGGGATTTAAGATCGTTTCAACTCGAGCAAAGTGATCGGAAACCTGGGAAAGTTTCTGCAAGGTTTCAATCCCTCATAGGGATTTAAGATCGTTTCAACAAGCGGCCAGTGGTGGAAATCCTTGGCCATCTCAGTGTTTCAATCCCTCATAGGGATTTAAGATCGTTTCAACTCTTGATTTCAAAAAACTCTCTACTGAGGTAAAAAGTTTCAATCCCTCATAGGGATTTAAGATCGTTTCAACGACGAACACACAAGAATGGAGGTAGAGCGCCAAGTAGTTTCAATCCCTCATAGGGATTTAAGATCGTTTCAACAAAATGGAAAACCTAAATATACTCCCTGTTTTGATGCGTTTCAATCCCTCATAGGGATTTAAGATCGTTTCAACTTATTTCATCGTGTATTAAATTGGGGGGGGTGATATGCTTGTTTCAATCCCTCATAGGGATTTAAGATCGTTTCAACACTTGGCGATCTCTTGGGTATCTCCGGATCGCGATCAGTTTCAATCCCTCATAGGGATTTAAGATCGTTTCAACTTTCCTCTTTGGAGAAATCATCCCGTTTTGCCAGATCGTTTCAATCCCTCATAGGGATTTAAGATCGTTTCAACATTATTTTTCGGCGTTGGTACTTGTCGAGTATGAGTTGTTTCAATCCCTCATAGGGATTTAAGATCGTTTCAACCAGCAATCTGGCTTAGTTTTTCCATCTGTTCGAGGAAGTTTCAATCCCTCATAGGGATTTAAGATCGTTTCAACCGCTGGCTTTTGAGATCCTTGCTGTATTTACTTTTCAAGGTACATTTCCGACGCACAGGTAGTATCATAGCAAATCGACTCCCAACAAACAAGCTCAAATCGCTGAAACCTTTGCTCTGTAAGAGCCGACGCTGGTTGTCAGATTCCAAAGCTTGGAACTCAGACGAGATAAGGCGTACAGCCATTTCAGCGTTAGAGGCATTTTCCACACCCTCCTAGCGTCGGAATTAGAGAGGGAGAGAGGGAGATAATCAATTATCGATTATCGATGTTTTTATAATAACTAGAGATAATAGCAATGGCGAACCACCAGAGGGTGTTGACTTGGGGACGATACCAAACCGTATCGACTGCACCATGGGCCATCATCCCGATCGCGATCGCCAATGCTCCCATCAACCACCAGGCTTCGGTGGAAGCCTGGTTCCGCAATCGTTCCAGGTTTTTCCATCCCTGATGGAAGGTGACGGCTAAAAACCACAGGAATACGCTTAAGCCGATTAAACCCGTTTCTACCGCCGTTTCCAGTAAGACGGAATAGGCACTAAGGGCGGAATATTTCGGGGTCATAAACAGGGGATAGATTTTATTAAAAGCACTATTCCCTGGCCCAATACCGATAATGGGATACGCTTCGATCATCCGCACAGCCCCCATCCAGACATTAATGCGGAAATTATTACTGCTATCGCTACGACCGGCAAAAATACTGGAAACGCGATCGCGCACGGGAGGCACAAACAGGACTGCTATGGCAAACAAAGCGACTAAAACTCCGAACGTTAAGGGAAAGGCAAACTTCTGCCAAAACGGAGATAACCTAGCGCTCCACCAATAAACCGCCAATAAACCGAAGGCAGTTAGGGCTACCACAAACCCAATCCACCCTCCCCGGCTATAGGTCAACACTAAGCAGGCAGAATTGACCGCAAACGTCACGATCGCCAACATTTTAGGAAAAATGCCATTCCAGATCCAAACCGCCGCCAAGCCCCAAATAACCGCCGGTAAGAGATAACCGGCTAGGAGGTTAGGATTGCCCAAATAGCTATAGACGCGGGTAACATCAGCAGAAGCTGAACTGGGATCAACCCAAGTAGCTAGAGATCGCGCCCCAAAGAAGTATTGGCGAATGCCATAAACCGCTACAGGTAAACTGGTCAACAAATAGATAGTAATTAGACTAGAGCGAATCCTCGGATTACGGGCGAGTCGAGCAGTAAACGCAAAAAATAGCAGATACAAACCCAGTTTAATCAAGCCACTGAGGGCAGCCATTTTTACTGGAGATAGGGCTGTCGCGATCAGAGAAATCACCCCAAATAGGAAGATCGCTCCATGGATAGGAGTTGCTAAGGGTTGGCTTTCCTGACGGGGATCGTCGGAGAGGGTGAGTAAAATCCAGAATCCACTACAGGCGAGCAACAGGACACCAATTAAAGTAGTGGAGACAAAGGGACTAAACCCTAGAACCAAGGCCACGAGGGTAGCACCGATCCAGTCAGCATAGGTCATCAGAGCGCTACCAGAACGCCAGGTTCTCAGCAATCCGACAATTCGATGCAGTAGGGATCCTTCCAGCCAAGGATCGAGGGCAAAATTAGATAAGAGTAAAGTTTCCCACACAGCAATTTTTAGGGAATAGGGAATAGGGAATAGGTAATCGATAATAGCAAGAGTTTAGCAGGGTGGGCAATGCTCACCAACCCCTAATTTTACTAACTAGGGTGTAGTGTTCTAAAACTGATGTTAGATTTAATCTAATCTTTGTTGTTTGCGCCCCCTATCCCCCCATCACAGCGCAAGGTGCTGTATTGATGCACAAAGAAAGCCATTGGACACGCCTTAGATTTTGCCCAAATGCATGAAGACTTTAGTCTCTGGTTGATCTCAAACTCGTCTGGGATACGGTCACTCAAACCTTTCCTAGACTTGTCCAAACTCTTCAACCCTACCTCTGTCCTTAATTCACTTTCTAAAGAAAAAATAAAGGATATTGGACAAAAATTATTCCATGCTTAGATGGACTAGGAACATTTGTTAATTAACCGAAAGAATCATGAGTAGCACAACTGGAGACAAAAAAGTCATTAATAAGCTTGAGCAAGATACAATGGAATTTCTGTTCGGTAAAGTTAGTGTCAATTTATGACCTTATTTGTACGGTACTCCTGAAGATGATAAAGATCCGGTTCGAGGTGGGATCTTGTACAATGAAATGTTAGACGGTGAAAAAGATTATTACCTTTATAAGTATGAGTCTAAACTCTTCCAGAGCAAAGGCCATATTCTAACTGAAAAAATTGGTGCTAACGCGACTTTTGTTGAGTTAGTCCCTGGAAGTGAGCAAAGTATCCGTCTAAAAACCTTGCCACTGCTTCGCTCTTGTCATGAATTAAAAGGATATTTGGGAATTGATATTTCCCAAGATTTTGTGGATAAAGTGGTTGAAGTAATTCGTTCTGAACTGCCCAATATTTCGGTTGAGGGAATGCAGCAAGACTTCACTCAACTAGAGAATATACCGGAATATGAAAAACCGGTTGTTTTGTTCAAGGGCAGTACTATCGCCAATCTGAGAAGAGATGAAGTGCCCGTTTTTATTGCTCAGATTAAGGCATTAATTGGTAAACCGCACTATTTGCTTCTCGTTCATGATGCAAACCAAGATGAAATGTCTTTGATGAAGGCCTATGATACTCCAAAAATGGCAATTTTTATGGAGAATATTATGTTTCGTGTTGATCGGGATGGCGGTACTGTGGGGATGAAACCTGGAGCTTTTAGTTACAAACCAGAATGGGAACCACAAACCCACGATCTCAAGCATGTTTTAACAGCAACTGAAACTCAAAAAATTGAACTTCAAGGGCAAATGGTAGTGGTTGAGAAGGGGCAAAAATTTCATACTTTGAGTTCTTTTAAATATCCCCCTGAAGTGTTTAAATCGATGATCAATTCTGTAGGCTATAAGTCTATTGATTTTATTTTAGGTGATTGCAATTGCATGGCTGCCCATCTTTTTCAAGGTTAGAGTCTGTGAGAAAATGTTTTATAGGCATCTCTAGATTATTGCTGTTTCAGCCGTTGGAAACGGCTGAAATGTTGGGGATGCGTTTTGGCCAGCTTCAGGGTTTAAATAAATAAAAATGTCTTATTGCCTATTGTCTTATCCCTTGAATAACTAGCGTATAGCGTTACAGCGCTTTGCGCTGTAACGGAGTACAGTATCATTGAGATCAGTCATTGCGAAGGTCACGCAAGTGGAATGAAGCAATCGCAAAATCCCCCAATCTTGGCGATTGCTTCCCTGCGGTCGCAATGACAACTCACATCTATGATCGACAATGTACCTCATAGCAGCGCGAAGCGCTGTAACCCTCTTCTGTCACTTTTGGATAAAGGGGCGTGAAACCCTGATTCCTTCGTTAGCGATCGCGGGCTGTAATGACGGAAATTCGTTAGAATTTCCCAGAGTGACAGAAGAGGGGTAAGTTGTGGCCAAGGCCTTTGGGTTCAAAACTTAAGATAAGGCAATTCGGCGGCTGTCGCACGAATAGAGTTTACTCCTTGCAGGAGTTGGCTGCAACTGTCCCATGTACCAGAGGTAAACATTTGTTGCGCTCCAGCACTAAGGTAAACGGGGCTGGAGTTGCCTTCCCAGGCTACAGTCAAGGTATTGAGATCTAGGGTAAGCTCCATTTGAGGATTAGCGGCGATCGCTGTTTGCAGGGTCTTGATTTGCTCGCTCGAAGCGGTGACACAAGGCAGTCCAATGGCGACACAATTACCAAAGAAAATTTCGGCAAAACTTTCACCGATAATGGCTTTAATCCCCCAACGGGCGATCGCCTGGGGAGCATGTTCGCGACTGGAACCACAGCCAAAATTACCATTCACGACTAGGATTTTCGCGTCTTGATACTGGGGTTGATCGAAGGGATGTTTGCCCTGGATTTGGGCACGATCATCCTGAAAAACAACTTCTCCTAAGCCATCAAATGTGACACAGCGGAGAAAACGAGCTGGAATAATGCGATCGGTGTCAATATCATCACCGATTGAGGGAATTCCTGGGCCAGAAATTAGTTGAATTTGACTCATAGTAAGAGGGGGAATCAGGAATAGGAAATAGGCAAGAGGAACAAGAATTTTAACGTTCTTTTGCACTGCTATAATAGGGCGTTACCTGGCTGACGATCAATAGACCTCTTACCTATGCAGGGAAAAATAATAACCCAACAGATATAAGGAACCCGAAAGCACAATTAACCCGGAAGAGTCTATGACGGCTGCATCTAAAGCATCTTGGAGATCTCGATAGGCGGCACAAGCGCTCAGGTTCGGTTGTAGAGTTTGGGCGAGTTCAAGCAGGGCTTCCGGGGAAGCACAATTGCTGTCGGGAACGGGGACAGTAAAGAGGAGATCGCCGGGGCGCAGCAGAATTTCAAAAATTTCTTGATGGGATTTGGTTGAGATCATTCCCATTACCCAATGAATGGAAGTCGTCTCTAAGCTATCGAGATAGTGGCGCAAAACCATCGCCGACTCTGGGTTATGGGCCCCATCAATCAGGATGCGCTGTTGTTTCCAACTACTCCATTCTAGGCGACCGGGCCATCGGGTATGGGCAATTCCCTGTTGGATGGCTTGAGGAGAAATCTGCCAGTCTGAAGGGGGTAGAGCTTGGATGGTGGCGATCGCCACAGCAGAATTTTGCAGTTGATGCGCTCCCACTAAGGGCAGTTGATACTCCAGATCGCCAAACCTCGCTCTTCCTCCCCCCAAATCTTCGGCAGCTCGAGGATAAAGAGCTGGGCAATTTAACTCTTGAATTCGTTGCTCAATCACCGTTTGTGCTTCTGGCTGGAGAGCGCCAATAATCGCTGGACAGTGGGGTTTGAGGATACCTGCTTTTTCCCGGGCAATATCCCCTAGGGTAGGCCCCAAGACTTGCCAATGATCCCAACCAATGGAGACAATAATCGAAGCTAAAGGGCGATCGCACACATTTGTCGCATCTAAACGCCCCCCTAACCCCACTTCCATGACCGCCACATCGCAACCCCTTTCAGCAAAATAGAGCCATGCAGCAGCCGTAAACACTTCAAACTGAGTGGGCAAATCTTCAGGATTGACCTGTTCTAAAACCAAAACCAAACTGTTATAGAGGTCTTCTGAGGCAATATTCTGACCATTAATACAAATTCGTTCCGTCCAATCTTGTAAATGAGGGGATGTATAGCGTCCCACTCGATAGCCCGCTGCCTGTAAAATCGACGAGATATAAGCACAAACTGACCCTTTGCCATTGGTTCCAGCCACATGGATAACTCGAACCCGATCCTGGGGATTCCCCAGACGAGCCAAGAGTTGCTTAATGCGATCCAACCCTAGATGAATCGCCGGATGTTGATGAGAGGGCAACAAATCGGCGATCGCCTGCCCCCATTGAGAAACCTTATTCTTCAAGTTGCAATCTCAAATTCACTGTTCCAGAAGGTCTAACATCACCGGGAGAGCGAAATAATCCTAAACCTTCCCCTACGATACTCTCTCTATACATGACATCCACCTTTTCATTGAGTCTCAATTGGGGAATCCCTCGAGATCTTCCCTGGGTCGATAAGCGCGGATCTGCCCGGTTTTCTAGGTCTGTATACAAACCCGGAAAATCTTGAGTGCTGCGACTCTCCACTGTTTGCAAAGAGTCTCCTTTCAAAGTCACCGCCTCATCTTGGGACAGAGCGGGAGCCGTGAATAAGGAAACCACTCCCCCCAAAGTCATCAGGGGTATAACTAGCCAGAACCCGATGGCGCTACGTCCTGCTAGGGAATCGGGCATACGGCATAGGGAATTGAGGGGGTGTACCTGCATTTTAGGATTCACAACTGTACTCCATAACTGTAAAGTCTTCATCTGTAACACTGAGGGATTCAGTCTAAAAATACCCATACTTACTATTATGGTGCGTTATGGAAAGCCTGAGCAAGCGATCGTTTATAAAGTCTTAATCTCCTCACTATCTCTTGCCAGCCCTAAAGCGTGACAGCCATTAATTCTCCCTGATTTAAATGCCAACAGCGATCGGCTAAACTGACTAACTCATCGGGATCGTGGGTGACAATCATCAAGGTCCAATGGGACTTAATTTTAGCTAACAATTGCACCAATTGCCGACGCATCGACCAATCTAAACCGGCGGTTGGCTCATCTAACATTAAAATACTCGGTTGACGGATTAATTGTACCGCTAAAGCTAAACGGCGCTGTTGCCCCCCACTCAAGGCATGGGGAGAGGTTTGCAACGACAGGCGATCTAAACCAACTTCCATCAGGGCTTCCCTAACCCGATCTACATCTAACTCTGGATGACCTAAACGCAACTCTTCCAGAATCGTACTGCCGCAAAAATGGCGTTCGGGAAACTGAAAGACTAATCCTGCCAATTGTTGCATATCCTCAGCAATTAACACTTGCTCGCGCCAGCGAATTTCTCCGGCTGTTGGATAAACTAAACCTGATAAAATTTCCATCAGAGTACTTTTTCCAGAGCCACTAGGGCCAATAATTAATCCGAGTTCTTGGGGGCCGAGTTCTAAATTAATGGCTTTGAGAACCGGGTGGGGAATAGCTGGAGGATGATAGCTTAAGTTGTTTAGATAGAGCATGGGGAGATGGGGGGATAGGGAGA
>DDLS01000109.1:0-1675 GCA_002340255.1 Cyanobacteria bacterium UBA2566 | reverse complement strand
AGATGGGGGGATAGGGAGATAGAGGGATAGGGGGATGGGAACTTTTAATTCAAGATATATGATCGTATCGAGTATACTATCGGACTAGAGAGCGACTGACTGCTGTTGAGTTAAACTGCCATGAAAAACCAGCGTAACCTATTTAAATTTTGCTCCAGCTTGGCGATCGCCAGCTTACTGCACTTGAGTGTATTCACGCCTTCCCTACAAGCGGGCGATCCCTTCCGCGAACAAAATCCCCATGCCATTGGTGAGCATACGGAAGCTGCATTTAAGGCCCTTTTTATTGGCGGAGATTATCCCCAAGCGCAACAGTATCTACAACAGGCAAAGCAGAGGGAAGCCAACGATCCGATGCTTTATGCAATGATGGCTTCTCTAGCGTATATTGAACAAGACTGGGAGAAATTTGAAGAATATGCTCCCCAAACGGGTAAAGTGGCCAAGGCTTTAGTTAATGAGAACCCGTTACGGGGCAATTTATACATAGCAGTGGGTCATTTTATGGAAGGGGGTTATGCCTTAGCTAAAGATGGGCCAGTCAGGGGCGCAACCCAAGCATTAAGGGAGTTACAAGAAGCGCTAAAGTTTATTAACAAAGCGGAAAAAATCCGGTCGGACGATCCAGAATTAAATTTAATTAAGGGATACATGGACTTAATGTTAGCCGTGAATTTACCCTTTGCCGATCCGCAACAGGCGATCGCCCGTTTAGAAAATCTAGCCCGTCCCCAGTATCTCACCTATCGCGGCATTGCCATGGCTTATCGGGATTTAGGCAATTACAATAAGGCTCTTGAATATGTAAATTTAGCCTTATCTGAGACCCCCAATCATCCCGAAGTTCATTACCTCAAAGCACAGATTCTCAAACAACTCGAACAATGGCAAGCCGCCCAAGGCTTTTTTAATCAGGCCTTAGCTCGGCCGCAAATTTTACCCAAATATTTAGTCGCCCAAATCTTTTTTGAATCTTGTCAAAATCAGCGTAAAATTGATCGGAAACCGCGCAATTGTGATGCTCTACGCGACCCCATTAAAGAAGGCAATCAAACCTGGGGGCCGGAACGTTTACCCTCTTTAGATTAGCGCTACGCGCTAGTGATGGGTAATAGGGAATGGGTCAGAACGTTCTGTATTCATATTATTCATCATGAAACACAAAAGTTGGGAATCAGAAAGAGAACAGGGAAGCAAACGCTATCGTATTCAATGTCTGCGCCGTTTAAGTCAACTGCTCGATAATGCTCTACCTATTCCCGGCTTAAATTACCGCGTGGGAATCGATCCAATTATTGGCTTAATTCCTGGAGGTGGAGATATGGTGAGTGGGATCTTATCCGCTTATATTGTTCTGGAAGCAACTCGGTTTGGATTACCGAAAGAAACCCTAGGACGCATGGTGATTAATGTCCTCATTGATACCCTGACCGGAATTGTTCCCATTTTAGGGGATCTTTTCGATCTCACCTGGAAGGCAAATGCGATGAATGTGGAATTGCTGGAAGAACATTTACAAACCCCTAAATCCAGCGAAGCAGCCGATCGCGGCTTTATCATTGTCATGATTACAGCGCTTCGCGCGGTAAGCCGGTAAGCCGGTAAGCCGGTAAGAGGAAAACCATTTTTCACGCTATAATGCCCATTCTTCCGGCTTTTCATGGGAAGGCACTCT
>DDLS01000022.1 GCA_002340255.1 Cyanobacteria bacterium UBA2566 | reverse complement strand
CCAGCCGGACTCACCTTCGTCAACAGCACCCCCAGTCAAGGAACCTACGACAATGGCAGTGGAATCTGGGATGTAGGAACAGTCAACAATAGTGCCAACGCCACCCTAGAAATCGTCGCCACAGTCAATGCCGGAGCTACATCCCTGAGTAACACCGCCCAAGTGAGTGCCTCAGACCAAACCGACCCTGACTCAACTCCGGGTAATAATATAGACAATGAAGACGACCAAGCCACGGTAACCACCCCAGTCGGTAGTACAAATAACCCACCAGATACGCAAGATAAGCTGTCTGAAACAATTCCTAATGATGAGCCTGCTCCGGTTCCTACTCTGACGGCAACTGATCCGGATGGAGATGAGATTGTCTCTTTTACAATCACAACTCTACCTCCATCAGAGCAAGGAACTCTCTTGCTTGATGGAAATCCTGTTTCTCAAAATCAAGTTCTGACTCCTGAACAAGCCAGTCGGTTGGTGTTTAACCCCAACCCGACATTCACTGGGAATGCCACATTTAACTACACTGCTACAGATAGCCAGGGTAATACGGACACAACGCCAGCAATGGTGACGTTACCGGTAGAAGCCCCAGTAACCAATTCTCCACCAGAGGCACAAAATAAAACTGGAGAAACCCGTCCGAATGATGAACCGAGTCCAGTGCCGACTCTGACAGCAACTGATCCGGATGATGACGTGTCTTTCTACACGGTCACGACGTTGCCACCCCCGTCTCAAGGAACACTCTTGTATAATGGGGTTCCGGTACAAGCTGGACAAAAGTTTACTCCAGAACAGGCGGGTCAGTTGGTGTTTGACCCCAATCCTAGCTTTTCGGGAGATGCTACATTTGAATATACCGCTACAGATGAAGCAGGTAATACCGATCAAACTCCAGCGATAGTAACTCTACCTTTAGTCGCACCAACAACGACTAACCCACCAGAGGCACAAAATAAAACGGCAGACCCCCGTCCCAATGACGAACCCAGTCCGGTTCCTACCTTAACGGGTACTGACCCGGATAATGATATTTCCTTTTTCACGGTAACCACCATTCCTCCGGCGAGTCAGGGAACGCTTTTCTACAACGGAGAACCGGTACAAGCGGGACAAACGTTTACTCCAGAACAAGCAGGGCAATTGGTATTTGACCCCAACCCTAATTTTACTGGGGATGTTACGTTTAATTACACAGTGACTGATGAGACAGGTAATACTGACCCCACGCCAGCGACAGTTACCCTGCCTCTGACAGCTCCAACAACGACTAACCCGCCAGAAGCACAAGATAAAAATGGGCCGGTTCGTCCGAATAATGAGCCGAGTCCGGTTCCTACTTTGACGGCAACTGACCCGGATAATGATGTTTCCTTCTTTACGGTAACCAGTGTGCCAACTCCAGAGCAGGGGACTCTGTTTTATAATGGGGAACCGGTTCAACCTGGCGATACCTTTACTCCAGAGCAAGCAGGACACCTGGTATTTGATCCCAACCCCAACTTCACTGGGGATGCGACTTTCAACTATACGGTGACTGATGAGACGGGTAATACTGACCCCACGCCAGCAATGGTTACCCTGCCTTTGACGGCTCCAACAACGACTAACCCACCAGAGGCAATAGATAGGAGTGGCCCAGTACGTCCCAATGATGAGCCGAGTCCGGTTCCGACCTTGATCGGGACTGATCCGGATGGTGATATATCTTTCTTTACAGTTACCACTTTGCCAAGTCCAGAAGAAGGGACGTTGTTCTATAATGGTGAGCCGGTACAACCCGGGCAAACGTTTACCCCAGAGCAAGCTGGACAGTTGATTTTTGACCCGACTTCTGGGTTTACGGGAGATGCGACGTTTGAGTACACGGTGACGGATACTCAGGGAAATACAGACCCGACTCCAGCGACGGTGACTTTACCCATTCAAGCAGCAACCGATGGACTTCCACCGATCGCCACCTCTAATCCGAATAATCCTGTTCCTAATAATACTCCGAGTCCAGTCACCAGCCTCCTCGGCAATGACCCAGATGGAGAGTTGTCCTTCCTCAGAGTCAACACTACTATTCCGCCAGAGCAAGGAACTCTATTGTACAGAGGAGAACCGGTTCAGCCAGGTGATACCTTTACCCCAGAACAAGCGGCGCAACTGGTATTTGACCCCAATCCTAACTACACTGGAGATGCTGAATTTACATTCACTGCGATTGATGATGATGGTAATGAGAGTTCACCCGCTACCGTCACCATCCCCATTATCGGGGCAACTCCTACAACTCCTCCTGTAGCTAATCCAGCGACTAGCGAACCCATCACCCAAGGCAGTAGCGAACCCGCATCTGTGCCGACTCTGACCGGTTCAGATCCGGATGGGATAGTTTCATTCTTTACGATTCAAGATCCACCGACTCCAGAACAGGGAACGTTATTCCTCAATGGAGAACCTGTAGTAGCGGGACAACTGCTGACTCCAGGGCAGGCGAGTCAATTGACATTTGTTCCGAATCCTAATTTTACAGGGAATGCAACATTTACATTTATTGCAACCGATGAAACGGGGAATGTGAGCGGGGTTCCTGGAGTCGTCACCTTACCAGTGGTGGGACAAACACCGGTCGTGACTCCCCAACCCAATACAGGTGCACCTATGGTTCCTGCTATCTCACCGTCAGATCAGACCCCAACCGTCTCTCAAGTGAATGAAACTCCTTCAACACTATCGTTTTTGGGATTTGACTGGAGTGCAATTTTAGGGATTGGTTCCCATCTGGATTGTCTCGATCCGAATCCGGAGTTTTATGCCCCTTCAGAAGCGCGGGTTAATTTCAATATAGTAGAACGGGACTTTTTTGGAAGCGAGCAGGCGGAACTGTTGCAAGGGGATCATGACAATAACCAGATCTTTGGCAATGGTGGCTATGACTTGATCCTGGCTTATCAAAGTAATGATACGGTTTTTGCCGGAAATGGTAATGATACTGCTTATGGTGGTAGATACCATGATATTCTTCTCGGTCAGGAAGGAACCGATCTTCTTCTTGGCGACCAAGATAATGATACGGTCTTTGGCGGCCCGGGTGATGATATTCAGTTTGGCGGCCAACAAAATGATTGGCTGTTGGGGGGATTTGGAAATGATACAGCTATAGGCGATCGTGATAATGATTGGGTGTTTGGTGAAGAGGGATTTGATTCCCTGATGGGCCATTTCAACCAGGATATTGTATTTGGCGGTATTAATAGTGATACAATTCACGGCGGTCGGGGTTGGGATATCCTATTTGGCGGCCAACACCCAGATACAGTCTTTGGAGACTTAGGCAATGATACGGTGCATGGGAATTTAGGTAATGATTCCCTGATGGGAGGAATGCACCGAGATTGGATCTATGGTCACCGCCAGCGGGATGTTATTCATGCAGGCCAAGGAGATGATGTGGTGTTCGGTGGCCAGGAAGAAGATACGGTATTTGGAGATCGCCACGATGATACCCTCTCAGGCGATGATGGCAACGATTCCCTCATGGGCAACCTCTGTTATGACATTATGTTTGGCGATCGCGGTAACGATACCATGCATGGGGGACAACAGACCGATCTAATGTTTGGAGGACAACATCAGGACTCCATGTTTGGAGATCGCGGTCAGGATGTGGTATCAGGCGATCGCGGTTCCGATACGCTATATGGTAATCTGGGTGGCGATTTTATATTTGGCGGTACGGAAAACGATACCATCTATGCTGGACAACAGGATGATTGGATCTGGGGTGGACAACATCAGGATTCTATGTATGGAGATCGGGGTCGGGATGTGGTATCAGGCGATCGCGGTAATGATACCCTGTACGGTAACCTGGGTCGGGACTTCATGTTTGGTGGCACAGGACAGGATACCATTTTCGCCGGCCAACAAGATGATTGGGCCTATGGGGGTCAAGATAGCGATTTCGTCAGTGGCGATCGCGGTAATGATATTGTATCGGGCGATCGCGGTAGTGATTATCTCCTCGGCAACCAAGATAACGATACTCTGTACGGGGAGACAGAAGCGGACTGGATACATGGGGGACAACAGAATGATGTCCTTTATGGAGGACAACAGAACGATACCTTAAATGGAGATCGTAACAATGATGTTTTATTCGGTGACCGAGATAACGACTCCCTCCTCGGAAACCAGAATCGAGACATTCTCTCTGGTGGAGCGGGTAATGATATCCTCTTTGGAGGACAAGAAGAAGACACCCTTGATGGAAATCAAGGAGACGATACCCTTAGTGGAGATCTCGGTCAAGATTTCCTCTATGGTGGAGATGGAATTGATGTTTTTGTCCTCCGAACTGGATCGGCAGCCAATAATATTTCGTTAGCCGATATTGTGGCAGATTTCCAAGTAGGGTTAGACTTTATTGGTCTCACAGGAGGATTAACTTTTGTGGACGTAACGTTAGAGGTTTTGAACAATACCACAATTGTCACCATCACCCAAACCAATCAAGTGTTGGGAATTATTAATGGTGTGACACCAGAGGAACTTATTCCAGCAATTATTCCCGTCGATATTGGTTTAGTTTGAATAGGGAGTCGCTAATAGGGAATGGATCGTTTACCCTTTACAGCGCTTTGCGGTGTAAAGAGGCGATCGCCATTCCCCACCCCATAGCCAGTATTTGTTGCAGAACATACCCAGGTGTAAGCGGATTAGCGTGGAGATTCAAGGAGCCGATAGCGTAGGAAAATTGCTGCACAAACCACCAAAATAGATAAAAAGCGGCTGGGAGTTGAATTGGGATAAAGATAATCAGCAAGGGAAGTAGAGTTTCAATTTTAGCCTTGGGAAACCCGATGACATACGCGCCTAGGAGCGCGGCGATCGCGCCATTGGCACCAACGATCGGTAAAGCAACTTCCGGATCGAGGAAAATACGGATTACACCTGCTACGATACCGCCAATCAGATAAAACCCCAGAAAAGGTAAGCGCCCCAGTTGGCTTTCAAGCCGTTTTCCAAACACGTATAAAAAGATTAAATTTCCCAGAATTTGGGCATAGCTGTAATGCAGAAATAGCGCCGGTAAAATGGCGAAACATCGCCAGAGAAATGCAACCCATACTGCCGGATTATCGCTGCTGATTGCCTGTTGCCACAATCGAGTAATTTCTCCTGGAATCATGCCCCAATAGCCCACCCAATCAGATAATTCTCCGGTAAAATCTAAATGAATTTCGGCAAAAAATACCATTATAGTCAAGCTGATTAACCCATAACAGATGACTGGAGTTCTGGTAATGGGTTGAGTATCGCGGATGGGAATCATGACAGTAGGGAATGGGGGATGGGGAATAGGGAATTAGGCAATAGGTAGTTGCATATATAGCAATTCACGCTATGGTCAGGGATAAGGTTAAACTTCCTCTTCCACTTCTGGAGCTGGAATCCAGAGGGCGATCGCTTCCCCGAAGAATAACCCTAAAATCGCAAAGCCTGCACCCATGACTAAAATCGTCAGCTCGGCACTATCCCATAAGGCTATCTGGGGGAAAAATAGGGTAATTATCAATATCACCATCGCTGATAAGCTGCCAATTCCCAAACATAATTGTACGGACAGTTTCGAGAAGGAATAAACTTGAAAATGGGTTAATAAGTAAGCAATGAACGGAATCCAAATTGCCGAAACATATGCCGCATAAAACGACGCAATTAATGTGACAATTTCGCCCCCTTTTAGAGCAATGGTTAACGCCAAACTGGCATTGAAGAAGGCAATTAGCCACCGACTCAGGGGAGAAACTGGAAACCAACCTAAATCTAAAATAGTTTTGGTTTGAATCCGCAGAATACTACTTCCGATTCCTAACGCTGGAACGACTAAAGAGAGAAGGAATAAAAAGCCTAAAAGATGATCTTTGCCACCGCCTATGGTCACTAAAATATAGGGAATCACTTCTTTTCCAGTGACATGTATCGGTAAAAGGTCACTTCTTTGGGCGGCTAAAACTAAGGCTGTAGGTAAAAAAGCCAAAACCATAAATCCCAAGGCGGCTAATAAACTCCCTCCATATAACATGGGAATTGTTTTAGCTTGCACAATATACTGTTGATATTTCATATCAATCATCACCAAGCTGACTGTGGAGAGAGAAACGCCTACCACTTCTCCCCAACCGACTTGAGTTAAGGAGGGAATAAATTGACTGGGAATTGATGCATATTCGGGTAATCCGTGCAAGGTCAACAAAGCATAAATTAACGAGCCAATATTGAAGACTAATAGGGCTTTAAAAATGACTCCAGCTTTCTCGATAGGAAGTAAGGAAATTAAGAGAAAAATAAGCGCTAAACCTACCATACTGGGCAAGATGGGCAGGGATAAAACTTTGAGAATAAATGCACCGGCAATAATTTGGACGGCATCGATGCCAATTAAGGATAACCAAGACATCAGAGCAATCAAGGTTTTGACGAAAGAACCGTAGCGATCGCCTAAAACAGTCCAAATCTGATCGACTTGTTGCCAATAGAACTGAGCCAAGCCTAACAGTGCGAAGGTTCCCAGGGCAATACATAAGGGATATAAACTCCCTGCTGCTCCCAAAGTGAGGGCTTTTTCCGCCGTTCCCAGGACAAAACCCAAACCATAATGAGCGGAAATCAGTAGAGCAGCCAGAGAAAAAAGACCAAGATGGCGATCGCTAGATGAATTCACAATCAATATCCATTAACAGCATCTGAGAATGATTTTGACATACTCCCCGACCTGAAGGTACGGGGATTCTCCGGTCAAACAGCAATAGCAGTCTGGGACTGTCTGACATCGCCTAACGAATCAGTTGATGCCCCAACTGATTTAATGTTTCTAGCCGCATTTAAGTCTCTATCATGCTTAGTTGAACATGAAGGACAAGACCATTGACGCTCTTTTAACTTCAGTTCATTGAGTACATGGCCACATTCAGAACAAGTCTTAGAACTGGGAAACCATCGATCAATATAAACTACACGCTTAGATTTCTTGGCAGCTACCCATTCAAGAATAGAAAGAAATTCAGCCAAGGCTACATCACTAATCTTTCTACCCCAAAGTCGCTGCATTCCTTTCAGGTTTAGAGTTTCAAAGTACAAAACATCAAACCGATTGGTTAACTCATGGGCTAACTTCCACTGCCAATCCCGTCTACGATTAACAATGGCTTCATGTTGGCGAGCCAGATTAAGTCTTGCCTTGTGCCAATTTCTAGATCCTTTTTTCTTGCTCGATAAAGCTCTGGACGCTTCCCGAACATCTTTGATCGACTGCTTCAGGAATAAAGGAGATTTAATCTTGAATCCTTCTGAGCAAGTGAGGAAATCTTTTAAGCCAAAATCAAACCCTGCTGTTTTACCAGACTGGGGAGCGATTGGTTTTTCTGAGCTATCCACCACAACAGCTATAAACAGTTCACCTAATGGTGTCCGCTTTACCGTTAGAGTCTTAATCTTGCCTTCTATTTCCCGGCTTTTCCAAAACTGATAGACTTTAGAGCCTATCTTTACCCGGTTGCCACCTAGGAATTTATAGCCCGCTTGTTTTAGGGTGAAGGACTTATATTTTTTAATCTTCTTAAAACCCGGCGGTCTAAAACCTTTTCTGTGGTTGGTGAGCGAAGCCGAACCCTGATGTTTGAAGAATAGATTATAAGCTTTATCTATGCGCTGGCAAATATCTTGAACAGCCTGAGAACCCACTAGCTGCCAAAAAGAATTACGCTTTCTTAACTTAGCAATATGCTTTTGCAATTGGGCACAGTTTAAGTATTTGCCCCACAAGCGGTAGTACCGTTTGTGAAGTGCTATGCAATGATTATAGATGACCCCAGCAGCATTTATCTGTCGCTTCAGGTATCTATTTCGTTTATGTTTGTATAGCTTAAACTTTAGGGTTTTCATGATATTATTATAACACAAGGAGTCAGGAAAAAGCCGCCCTGGAAGGGCGTTGCTCTAGACCCATCTTTTTGGTAAACTCCGATCGCCAATTCCCTATTACCAGCGCCCAGTTCTAGTAGAAATTCTCAAATCCGATCGCAAACGTAAATCGAGATCCGTATTGGGATCGATCACAAACACATCACTTTTTCCACCGCCCAAAAACACCCCAGTTAGCGCTCCTAAACCTGCACCCCCTAAGATTTCTTCCGTGGCGATCGCGCGATCGCCAGTTATCCCGGCTAAAATAGTTGCTGCACCCGCACCGATAGCCGCACCTCGGAGAACTGAAGTAGCTCGCGATCTGCCAATTTGCTCGGTTTCTGTAAACCGTCGTGAAACCGCATCCAACGGCAAACGAGAACCATTCACCAAAATCAACTCCTCAGCCACAAACCGAGTCCCTACCGTATTGCCAGCGATTGGTTGTAAAGCTCCCCTCACCTGAGATCCCTTGGGAATCAACAACTGTCCTTGACGGGAGGTAATATTATCGGGAATCGTCAACACTAACTCAAATGTTTCATCAGGAGCAATCACTACTGTTTCTGCGCGATCGTAAACCATCGGCAGAATAACCCCCTCTGGAATCACCACATCATTGGCATCCGGGAACAATTGGCTCACCAGAGGACTGGTTTGGGCGATAACAGGAAGCACTCCCACGGACAAATTCACCGTTAATAAACTGACCAAACTTAGACCCAAGCCTACTTGAGAGTGTAGTGATTTCTCTCTAAAACCGATCATATTCCCATCATCCTTTACTTAACAGCATCACCTCCATGACTGAACACGCTTTCCTCAAGTTCCGGGAATTACAGCGCTTCGCATGGTAATGGGTAATTGGAAAACCATGAATTCTACTTAATGCCCTATTCTAGCTGAGACAGTCCACTACTGAATCTCTTTTCTCTCTCTCTTAATACAAAGACGAAACTAATTTTTTCCGATACTCTTGAGTCAAAGGATGAGTGTTTCCCAAATACTCAAATAATGCTAACATCCCCTTGCGGCCAGCATCCTGCTCATAGGAGCGGTGTTGCTCGACAAAATAGAGTAAGCCTTCGAGCGCTCCTTGATAATCGAGATCTAACACTCGACGACAAGTGTCTACATATTCGCGATCTAACTCTGTTTCTACTGACAAACTCACTTGACGTTGGAAATATAATAATCCCTTCATCGACTGGGCTTTGGAAAATAATTCTATATTCTCTTTACCTACAGTCATCAGCATTTTTTCTGCCTCTTCCAATTGACCCAAATGAGTGAGAAATTCAGCTGCTACTAACACCACTCTTGGATCTTGAGGATAAGTCTCAAACAGCCGATCTAAAACGGATTTGACTTGGGGATACTGTTTTTGGGCGATTAACCCTCTAATGCTTTCCAAATCTCGTTCTAAGGAAGATTGCAGATTAAATTTAGACAACATTTCTCGGATTTGCACCTCTGGTAAGGCTCCGACAAAACCGGGAATCACATCTCCCTGATGCACCATGCGAATATCAGGGACTCCTTCCACGTGGTAGCGGTTAGCTAACTCTGGATTTTGATCGATATCAACCTTGGCTAAAATAATCCCATATTCAACAGCCAGCTTCTCCAAAATGGGCTTAATCATTTGACAAGGACCGCACCACGTAGCAAAAAAATCGAGTAATACGGGGTGTTGATAGGAAGCTTCTAAGACTTCTGGGGTAAAGTTGTCTGTGTTAATCACCATAGCGTGTTCCATATTTTTGTTCTCCTGGGTAATCGGTTATTGTCTTAGGTGCTAGTTCTCGATCTATAGATTATATAGATCATTAAGTGTCCTGAATCCCAATTTTTAAGAGAGACTTGAGACTGGAGGCGATCGCCATACCCCAGAAACCGAAAAGGAGGCTGCTACATGAGTGAAACTGCGATAGGACTTACACAACGACTCCATATATAGGAGATTGATGTCCTGTGCTTCACTAACACACCATACCGATAGAGTGAATGAGTAAGTTCTGTGCGATCGCTATTTATATCGGCGATCGCTTAAAATCACATAAGGACAACTTAAGCTCTTGAGAGCTGTAATTCATATCAGATAGGACTTTCAGGTATTTCATTACGTCCCTAATTTAGAAAATTTTGCTGGCCAGTCACATAACGATCACATAAGGATTATTTATGCAGACAATAGAAACGATAAACAACTACGCCCAGTAAGGGATGTACTTAGCGTGTTTCTTCGATTTGTTTTCAGGGTCGTAAGGTTTAATGAATCCTTCGTTAATCGTATCCGCAATAATTCGTGAAGCTGTAGAATAGTTTTTGTCATCAATCACAAATCTTTTCCGTAAGGATTCATTGGTCATTTGCTCGCGACATACATAGCGCAAACAGGCGTGTTGATAACATGCTCTAATGCGATCGCTTTTATCCATGTCCTTTAGCTCTTTGTAACTGAATAGAATCGCCTCTGTATGTTTGTCCTTGACATTAAATTCTGGAGCAGGTAATTGAAATACTTCTACGAAGATTCTATCGTGCGAGAGTTAGAACAATTTCTCCTTGAACTCGGAGCGGGCTTTACATTCGTTGCTCCTCAGAAAAAACTGGACATTGACAATGATGACTTTTACCTGGACTTATTATTTTATAACCGCAAACTCAAACGCCTGATTGCGATTGACTTAAAACTGGGTAGCTTCAAAGCGGAATACAAAGGACAGATGGAACTGTACTTGCTGGCTGGCTAAATATGAGCAAGAGCCTGACGAAAATCCTCCCCTGGGTATCATCCTCTGTGCGAGTAAAAAGCCGGAACAAATCGAACGGCTTGAACTCGATCGAAGCGGGATTCATGTGGCCGAATATCTAGCGTTTCTTCCTCCTAAAGAGGTATTGCAAAGCAAACTCCAACAAGCGATTACCAATGCCCGTAAACGAGTGCTTGGCTGAATAGGGGCGCGTTTCAAACCCGTCCCTACACGATCGCTAGACATGCCCTAGAGCGTTTACCGTTCTTTCGTTTTTAACGTTCCCCGTATTCACCGTCGAAGCAGGCTCAAAGAGCATAACGTGAACTTCTGCTGCGGCAACCGGCTTATGCTCAACGCCTCTGGGAACAATGACAAATTCTCCTGGTTTTACAACAACCTGGCGATCGCGAAACATCATGGTGAACTGTCCCTTGACGACAAAGAACAGCTCATCTTCATTGTCGTGATGGTGCCAGACAAACTCTCCCTGAAACTTAACCAGCTTCACCTGTTGTCCATTGAGTTCTCCTACGATTTTAGGATTCCAATAATCTGAAAATTGCTCAAATTTCTCAGTTAGATTAATTACTGTGCTATCCATCAATCTACTCCTTTGATGTTCTCCATTAAAATTTTAGGGGTGTGAAGGTGATGGGAAACCCAACCATTAGCCAGCCACTAGAACATCTTTAACGATGTCTGGAACCTGTTGAATTTGTTCTCGGCTCACCATTAAATTGGTTACAGCTCTAATGGAATAGGTTCCAGTAGCCAGTACCAAAACACCTTTCTCTCTGAGCTTTTCAACGAGCATTGAAGCCGGAATCGATAGGGTTTTGAATTGTATGATATTGGTTTGAATTGCTGCCGGATCAATCTCAATACCCGGAACGGTTTGTAGGCTCTCGGCGAGGAGGCGAGCATTGTCGTGATCGTCTTGTAATCGCTCTCGATGATGCTTGAGGGCATACAATGCTCCAGCGGCGAGAATACCTGCTTGACGCATGGCTCCGCCAAACATCTTGCGAAACCGCCGAGATCGCGCAATAAATTCGTTAGAACCTACCAGAGCTGAACCCACAGGTGCGCCTAATCCTTTAGAAAAGCAGACACTGACGGAATCAAATGAGCGAGCATAATCTCCTTCAGAAATGCCCGTAGCAATGCAGGCATTCCACAATCGTGCCCCATCGAGATGTAATTGCAATCCCTGCTCTTGGCATACATGGGCGATCGCCTTAATATCTTCAAGAGGATAAATATGTCCGCCCCCTCGATTGTGAGTATTTTCTAGGCAAACCAGTTTCGTTCTGGGAAAATGATCGTCAACGGGACGCAGTACTGCCTTGAGAGCGTCGGCGGTAAATACACCGCGATCGCCATCAATCAGACGGCACATCACGCCTGAGAGTGCGGCTGGGGCACCTCCTTCGTAATAATAGAGGTGGGCGTTGGCATCAAAAATGACTTCATCACCCGGTTCTGTATGGGCACGCAGAGCCACCTGGTTAGTCATTGTACCCGAAGGCATAAAGACAGCCGCCTCTTTACCGAGTAGCTCTGCCACGTAAGATTCTAGAGCTTGAACTGTTGGATCGTCACCCAATACATCATCACCCACCTGGGCATTGGCGATCGCCTGTCGCATTTGAGGGGTGGGCTGAGTTACTGTATCGCTTCTTAAGTCAATCATCATAAGCTTTAGAGAAGATGTTAGGGTTTACTCAGAAGTTTTTTACTGACTATGTCGAACCAGATGTTTAACCCAATTTTCAAGAATAGTCAAGAATTCAATACTGCTCAGGTGGGTTAACCTCCCCTATCTCCCCACCTTCTCACAGAGATTGCATCACTTGCACGAACAGAATAGTATTGAGGATGAACTAGCTTGAGAATACAACAGTATAAGGGTGTCCTTTTGGAATGATACCGCTACAATTGACGCTGAAAAACTTTCTGAGTTATCAGGAGGCGACGCTAGATTTTAGTCAACTCCATACCGCTTGCATCTCTGGTGTAAATGGATCGGGGAAGTCGTCTTTACTTGAGGCGATCGCCTGGAGTCTGTGGGGCAAAAGTCGCGTGGGTAGCGAAGATGACTTGATCCACTATGGAGCGGCGGAAGTTCGGGTTACGTTTAGTCTTATTCAGCATCAACAAACGTTTCGCGTCATGCGCACTCGTCAACGGGGACAAAGTACGAGTCTAGAGTTTCAGGTGCAGACGGAAAGTGGGTTCCGTTCGCTGACGAGTCGGAATATGCGCCAAACTCAGCAGCTTATTATTGAGAGTCTGAAATTAGATTACCATACGTTTGTGAATTCGGCTTATTTGCGCCAGGGAAGAGCGGATGAGTTTATGCTCAAAGGGGCAATGGAGCGGAAACAGATTTTGGCGCGGTTATTGAATTTGGATCAATACGATCGGTTAAGCGATCGCGCCAAAGAAATTTCTGTCCAGCATAAAGCGACTGTGGGAGTCCTGCAACCGCAACTTCAGGCAATTGAAAGCCAACTGACGACAGAAGAGGCGATCGCCCAGCAATTGCAAGAAGTAGAGCAACATCTGCACCAACTGCACCAGACGCAAACGAGAGCAAAACAACAACTGAGTAGTTGGCAAACTCTCCAACATCAGCAACAAACGCTACAGCAACAACTCCAGTGGCATGAAAGTCAACAAGAAAGCTTGGAGCGCGATCGCCAGCGTTTGCACCAGGAGCGAGACACGGCTCACACCCAAAAAGAGCAACTCGAAAGCCTTTTAGCCCAAGAAAGTGATATTACCACGGCTTACAACACCTTCCAGAACCTGCAAGCGAAAGAAGCTCAACTTGCTGCCCAATTTAGCACCTATCAAACCACCCAAGAACAGCTTAATCACTTGCGTCAGACGCAAAAAGAGCAACAACAAGCCTTAGAAGATCAACTACGTCTGATTCAAATTCAACTGGATCATCTGCAAACTCAAGAAAGAGAACTACAAGCCATCCTCGATCGCCAGCCAGAAATTGAAGCAGCTCAAGTTAAACTACAACAAGCTCGCGATCGCCTCAATTCCCTCGATCAACTTCAATTGCAAGTCTCTCCCCTGCTTCACCATCGCCAAAATCTGCAACGGAAAATTGACCAAGCCACTGCCCAATGTCGAGCTAAACTCGAAGAATTACAAAGTTCTTGGAAACAACTGCAAACCGAACAAGCCCAAACCCCTTTATTAGAACAAGCGGCTGAAGATTTAGCCGGTGAAATTGCCCAATTGGAGAAAAAACGCATTTATCAACAGCGCGTCTTAGAAAAAGGGCAAGAACGGCGTAATATGATGGAGCGGTTGCAGGCACAACAGCGCGGCTACGAAAGCCAACTCGATGCCATTAGTCAAAAATTACAATTGCTGAAACAGCGATCGAGTCCAGAAAATAGTGACGATCGAATCTATCCACCTTGTCCATTATGCGATCGCCCCCTGGATGAACACCACTGGCACTTAGTGCAAGAAAAACACACGTCCGAACAACAACAAATCCTCAATCAAATCTGGGTCATTCGAGATCAGCTTGCCACCTCTGAATTAGAAATTAAAGTGTTCCGCCAAGAATACCGAGATTTGGATCGCGAACTGGCTAGGCTCAGTCCCGCTCTGGAAAAGCGAGGACAACTCAAAGCTGTCTTAGATGTCACGGAGCAAAAACTGGAACGCCTCCAACAGTTGCAAACGGAAATTTTGGAGCTAGAGGACGCTTTGCAAACTCGCAGCTATGCCCAGGATCTCTACATTGAACTGGAAACAATCGATCGACGGATTCAGCAACTCAAATATGATGAAAAAGATCATGTCCTCGCTAGAGGTCAAGTCGAAAAATGGCGCTGGGCAGATATGAAAAAAGGAGAAATTAAATCGGCTCTCAAACAGCAGAAAAAACTCCAAGAAGAGCGTCCAGAATTACAAGATCAAGATCAACAACTGAGCCGCCGTTTAGAGAAATTACAGACAACCTCTAGCCTCCAGCGCCAAATTCAAACATTAGAAACCCAGTTAGCGGAAATTGACTACGATCCAGAGAGCCATCAAAGATTGATCGATCAGTTGAGGAAGGCTCAAAGTGCCCAATTTCGTCATCAACAATTGGAACAAGCCCAAGAACAGTATCCCCAAGTTGGTCAGACTTGTCTAGAGTTAGATCGTCGCTTAGAGGATCATCAATATCGGACGCAGGAATTGGGCGAAAGTTTAGCTCAGTTGCATAAAGTTCTGCTACAAAATCCGGATGCTACGCCTCAAGTGAGAGCTTTAGAGTGCCAACTTCAGGACGGGCAAAATCAGCGAGAAGAGTTATTGGCTCGTAAGGGTAGATTGCAACAGCAGCAGCAACATTTAAAAAGCCTCAATCGGCAGTATCAAACGATTAAACAACAACTGGAAGTTGCTCAGAGAAACTATCGAGTGTACGCTGAGTTAATGTATGCTTTTGGTAAAAAAGGGATTCAATCTCTAATGATTGAGAACATTTTACCAGAGTTAGAAGCTCAAACGAATCGGGTGTTAGCACGGTTGAGTTCTCACCAGTTGCATGTGCAGTTTATCACGCAAAAATCCCAGAAAACGAAGAAAGATAAATGGGTGGAAACCCTGGATATTTTAATTGCCGATTCCCAGGGAACTCGTCCCTATGAAACTTATTCGGGGGGGGAAGCCTTTCGGGTAAACTTTGCCATTCGTCTAGCCTTAGCGAAACTATTGGCGCAACAGTCGGGAACCGCCTTACAAATGCTGATTATTGATGAAGGATTTGGCACACAAGACGAGGAAGGGTGCGATCGCCTGATCGCGGCGATCAATGCCATTTCTCCTGAATTTGCCTGCATCCTCACTATTACTCACCTGAATTTCTTTAAGGAAGCGTTTCCGGTGCGTATCGAGGTGACGAAAACGGCGAATGGTTCGCAACTTTCGGTACAAAGTTGACGATCGATACCTGAGTCATAGAACCCCGGTTTCTTGAAGAAACCGGGGTTCTACCAGCAAGCCATCTATTCTATACTGAGGAAGCTAGCGTTTTCAGGGATTGTTTGATGCGATCGCTATCTTGTCCTTTCTGATTCCAGAGTAACCAAGATTGGATCAAATCGGGACCGTGGACTTCACCGGTTAAGGCTGCGCGTAGACTCCGCATGACTAAACCTTTTTTCACCTTTTTCTCTTTGGTGACGGCTTTAATGGCATCTTTGAGGGTGTCTTCCGTCGCGCTTTGCCCTTCAACCGTGGCTAAAAGGGACTCTAGAATTTCTTTTACGCCCTCTTTTTGCAATTGTTCCGTTGCTTCTTCAGAAAAGTTGATTTCTTGACTAAAGAACATTTGCGCTAATTCCACGGCTTCCGGCAAACGGGTTAAACTGGGGCCAATTAAAGCAACAATTTGTTCTAACCAGGAGCGTTCTTCTGAGTCTGTGGCAAAACCAGCTTCTTGCCAAACCGGAAGGATCAGATCGGTTAATTCAGGGATGGGAAGATGATGGAGATATTGGCTATTAATCCAGTTGAGCTTATCCCAATCAAATTTAGCACCGGCTTGATTGACGCGATCGAACGTAAAGGTTTGGGCGGCTTCGTCTAGAGTAAAGATTTCCTGCGTCGCATCGGGAGCCGTCCAACCCAACAGGGTCATATAATTGGCTAGAGCAGGAGCAATATAGCCCATCTGACGGAAGTCGGAAATGGAGGTTACGCCATCGCGCTTGGAGAGTTTGCGGCCGTCTTGATTTAAGATTAAGGGCGTGTGGGCAAATTCGGGAACCTGTCCGCCGAAGGCTTCGTAGAGTAAAATCTGTTTGGCGGTATTGGCGATATGGTCTTCACCGCGAATGACATGGGTAATGGTCATATCCATATCATCAACGACTACAGCTAAATTATAGAGGGGTTGGCCGACTCCTCCGGCTTCGGCAGCACGAGCAACCACCATATCCCCCCCTAAGTCGCTGGCTTTCCAACTGACGGTTCCTCGGACTAAATCTTTCCAAACAATGGTGCGATCGTCGTCTATTCTAAAGCGAATGACGGGTTTGCGACCTTCAGCTTCAAAGGCGGCTTGTTCGTCTGCCGTCAAATTGCGATGGCGGTTATCATAGCGGGGAGCAAGTCCGGCGGCTTTTTGCTTGGCTCGCATGTCGTCGAGTTCTTCGGGAGTGCAATAGCAGCGATAGGCTAATCCTTGATCGAGTAAGGTTTGTACGGCTTGTTTATAGAGATCGAGCCGTTGGGACTGATAAAATGGGCCTTCATCCCAGGTTAAGCCTAGCCAATTGAGGCCTGCGAGGATATTATCGGTGTATTCGGGGCGCGATCGCTCCCGATCCGTATCTTCAATTCTGAGAATAAACTGTCCTCCTAGATGGCGGGCGAATAACCAGTTAAATACAGCCGTCCGTGCTGTACCAATATGGAGGTTTCCAGTGGGACTCGGTGCAATTCTAACTCTGACGCTCACAAAAGTTTTCTCTTTCGATACAACTTTTTCTCATTCTAACCCTTGAAATGCTCTTAAATCCCTATAAGGATTGAAAACTAACTCGCCAAAAGACACTTCAGGGGGGAAATCAGCCAAGAATATTGACAAAATAAGACCCAACCTTTACCCATGGAAATCAAGGCTTTCCAGAACCAAGGGGTCGTTAACACTTTAGGATTTTGAGTTAAGAAAACGCCAGTTAAATACATAGTCAGCCGCTACTCCAGATGAGGTGATGAATGACAAATCATGGATGGGAAAAACAATCGCGTGAAGTAAGCAGCGCGTTAACTTCCCCTATGCTTTACACCATAAGGAAATGCTGGAACTCGATCTATCCCGATTGTGCTAGTCTCTAAACCGCACAAAGCGCTTTGCGCTAGGGAATGGGGAATAGGTTACGGTAGCGAACTTTTTCTCTGCTATAGGACAGGGAGATCGTGTCGTTCCTGATGGGTAAGACTAGAGACACCTGGGTAACTGGCAACTTTGCTCACCAGTGGTTTCGGCATCAGAAATCCAGATTTCTGGCAATCTTCGATCAAAAATTGAGAACTCTGGGCAGACTGGTGTAGAATACTAAGAAATGTTACAGAGCGAAAAAGAAACTAAATGCGAGTTGCGATCGCTGGAGCTGGATTAGCAGGACTCTCCTGCGCCAAATACCTCACCGATGCGGGTCACACCCCCATTGTCCTAGAGCGTCGGGATGTCCTAGGAGGAAAAGTAGCCGCCTGGAAAGACGAAGACGGGGACTGGTACGAAACCGGATTGCACATCTTTTTTGGGGCTTATCCCAATATGCTGCAATTATTCAAAGAACTCGACATTGAAGACCGTTTGCAATGGAAACAGCACACGATGATCTTCAACCAGCCAGAACAACCCGGAACCTACTCCCGGTTTGACTTTCCCGATCTTCCCGCTCCCATTAATGGTCTAATTGCCATTCTCCGCAATAACGATATGCTCACCTGGGGCGAAAAAATCCAATTTGGCATCGGACTGCTTCCAGCTATCCTTAAGGGACAGAGCTATGTAGAGGAAATGGATCGATATTCCTTTAGTGAATGGCTCAAAAAACAAAACGTACCGCCTCGCATTGAAACCGAAGTCTTCATCGCCATGTCCAAAGCGTTGAACTTCATTAACCCCGATGAAATTTCTGCCACCATTATCCTCACAGCTCTGAATCGATTTCTCCAGGAGAAAAACGGCTCGAAAATGGCCTTCCTCGATGGCTCTCCCACAGAAAGACTGTGCCAGCCTTTAGTCGATTATATTAGCGATCGCGGTGGCCAAGTTCGACTCAACGCCCCCATCAAACAATTCCTCCTCAAAGACGACTACAGCGTTGGCAGCTTTTTACTGCGCGGACTCGACGGTCAACCCGATGAAGAGCTAACCGCCGATGTCTACGTTTCTGCCATGCCCGTAGATCCCCTGAAAACCATCCTGCCCCAACCTTGGCGAACCATGCCCTACTTCCAGCAACTCCAAGGACTAGAAGGGGTTCCCGTCATCAACCTGCACCTGTGGTTTGACCGCAAACTCACCGACATTGACCATCTGCTCTTTTCCCGCTCTCCCCTTCTCAGTGTCTACGCAGACATGAGTAACACCTGCAAAGAGTACGCTAACCCAGACCGCTCCATGCTGGAACTGGTTCTAGCCCCCGCTAAAGACTGGATCTCGAAATCCGATGAAGAAATCATCGCCGCCACTTTAGCCGAACTGAAAACCCTATTTCCCCAACATTTCACGGGCGACAACCCGACAAAATTACTCAAATCCCACGTCGTCAAAACCCCTCGCTCAGTCTACAAAGCCACCCCCGGACGGCAAAATCATCGCCCTTCCCAAGAAACTCCCATTCCCAACTTCTATCTCACTGGAGATTACACCATGCAGCGCTACCTCGCCAGCATGGAAGGAGCAGTCTTATCCGGCAAATTAACCGCCCAAGCTATTGTCAGAAGTCAGGAATTAGGAGAAACTCCAATAAAGTCCCCGGCTAAATCTGAGTCTGCCCTCTAAATTTCCCACCGCCGAATCTCTCTGTAACCCATGCTGCAATTACCGAAGCCTGCTCGCATGAGACCGCTTGTCTCCCTAGAACAATCCTATGAACTCTGTCGTCAAATTACGGCAACCTACGCTAAAACCTTCTATTTAGGAACCCTGTTGATGCCAGAAATCAAGCGCCGCGCCATCTGGGCCATTTATGCTTGGTGTCGGCATACCGATGAATTGGTAGATGGTAAGGAAAGTGAAATTACCACTCCAGAAACCCTTGACCATTGGGAACAACGCCTAGAAGAAGTGTTTGACGGACGTGCCATCACCGATGAAGAAGTTGCCCTAGTGGATGCCCTACACCAGTTTCCCCTAGACATTCAGCCCTTTCGCGATATGATTGCCGGGCAACGAATGGATTTATTCCAAAGTCGGTATCAAACGTTTGACGATCTGTATTTGTACTGTTACCGAGTTGCGGGAACCGTGGGGTTAATGTCTACGTGTGTAATGGGCGTAGATGAGTCCGGTTCTGTTGCTCCTTGGCATAATCGCCCCTATGTACCGATAGAAGAGGCGGTAGCCCTAGGTATTGCCAACCAGTTAACAAATATTCTCAGGGATGTAGGGGAAGACATTCAGCGCGGCAGAATTTATTTACCCTTGGAAGAGTTGGCTCTGTTTGACTATACGGAAGAGGATTTACTGAACGGGGTGATTGACAAGCGTTGGCGCGAGTTTATGCGCTTTCAAATTCAACGAGCGCGGAAGTTCTACAAACAAGCAGAACGGGGGGTACGCTATCTGATTCGGGATGCTCGATGGCCAGTTTGGTCAGCGTTGATGCTCTATCAACAGATTTTAGGAGCGATCGAACGCAATGATTATGATGTATTTAGCAAACGCGCTTATGTGTCTTTACCGAAGAAATTGGTGACTTTGCCTGTGGCTTATATGCGATCGCAAATCTTCTAATCCTATCCAATTACTTTAAGCAAGGGGCTGAGGGTCCCTTGTTTAGTAGCACTTCATCCAGTTTTGTCCTATTCTGAGATTCTTGGCGATCGTGGTAGGGCGGGCAGTTGATTCAAATAAGATTCAGATATGATTGTAGGGGCAAACAACCATTTGCCCCTACAGATCCCATTTTTGCAGATAGATCTTAATGACTATAACCCTTCTTTTCTTTTACACCTTATCCATTTTGGCGACGACGAGTACCAACTAAGGCTGCACCAACTAGACCAAGACCCAGGAGAGTTGCAGGTTCAGGTACAGCAGTAAATACAGCACCACTTAGAGCCATATCATCAATTGAACCACCAGAATTGAGAATAGCCCAAGCCTCATCAACCGTCATATTGTTCTGTTGGAAAGTCAGGTTACCTGCCCCCTTCGTTGTTTCCCCACTAATGTCAAAGGTACCAAAAAGTGCTACATCAATAGAAATATTAGCACCACTTTGCTTAATATCATATTCAGCATTCTCTAAGATGAAGACGTTAGCTCCGTCAGTAATTTCCCCAACATCACCCATGGCCACCTCAAAAGGATTTTTCGTCCCGAAATCTAGGAAAGGATTTTCATAGATATCACCACTAAAGCTAACGACTTCCTGGATTTGTGCAGTTTGGAATGGAGCAAAAACACCTTCCTGAGTTGTCAGAGCCACAGGAGTGAAGGGTTCATTATTAAAGTCTAGTGCATCTTTAGTTAAGGTAACACTCGTTAGACCGTCGATACCAAAACCACCGCTGAATTGAGTAGAGCTGAAAGCCTTGGCAGCACTGGAAGTAGCCATAACACCAGCAACGGTTAAGGGAAGAACAGCGATAGAAGCAACGAGTTGGTTTTTCATGACTTATTAGGACTCCAAATAACTTGAATGAGTGTTTGTTTAGTATTGAGCTTAGACCAATATCTTTTCGAGCTTGTAGAAACAACATTGTGAACACCCTGAGTAAACATGTTCAGTAATGTTCCTGAGTGTTTTCCTCTCATGACTCTAAGCTAGCAAGAACTACGGCGTACTTACAAGCATTTCCCGAAACTTCACGGAAACTTTAAAAAAATAGGTTCATCATGAAGGATCTGTGAAGTTGATCTGGGATTTCCCGGATCTGGGTCACGAGAGAGCTATCTTTGCCTGGATTGACCTCGTCTAAAGCGATACTGTGTATTCTTCTAGTATAATACCTTTGTCTTTATACTTTATGATCTTAAAGAAAATTTTTGAGTTTGTCTTTGATTTTGCCTCGGTTTATTGCGTAAAATTTGGGTTGTGAGTCCATTAACGTGGACCACGTGTGGAAAGATTGCTTACGAGTAGGGAGAGTGGGAAAATACCATTAGAGTAGGTTGAGTGGGAACTCGTGAGTGGGGTAAGTACAAGTTATGACCGAAACTCGAAGTTTACAAAACTATATCAATGGGCAATGGTGCGTCTCTAGAGCAACGGAATCGATTTCGGTAACAAACCCAGCGACGAGTGAGGACTTAGGAAAAGTTCCGGTTTCTCCAGCTACTGAGGTCGATCGCGCAGCAACGGCAGCTAATATCACTCAGCAGGATTGGCGCAGGGTTCCGCCTCAAGAGAGAATTCAGTATTTGTTTAAGCTAAAGGGGTTGTTAGAGCGGGATTTTGAGAGCCTTGCCCAGACAATTACGATCGAGTGCGGTAAAACGTTGAAGGAGTCCCAAGGGGAGTTACGGCGAGCGATTGAGAATGTGGAAGTGGCTTGTGGGATTCCGACTCTGATGCAAGGGGTTAATCTGGAAGATATTGCCCAGGGGATTGATGAAATCATGATTCGGCAACCGGTAGGAGTTGCAGCAGTTATTGCACCGTTTAATTTCCCGGCGATGATTCCGTTTTGGTTTATGCCCTATGCTCTCGCTTGTGGCAATACTTATATTGTAAAACCTTCGGAGAAAGTGCCCCTGACAATGGAAAAGGTGTTTCATCTGTTAGAGGAAACACGACTACCCAACGGAGTAGTGAATTTAGTCCATGGAGCGAAGGAAACCGTAGACGCAATTTTAGAGCACCCCTTGATTCGGGCGATTAGTTTTGTCGGTTCTAGTCCAGTGGCTCGATATATATATAGTCAAGCGGCGGCGCATGGGAAGCGGGTGCAGTGTCAGGGAGGAGCAAAAAATCCGATTATTGTGCTGCCGGATGCGGATCTGGAGATGACGACGCGTATTGTGATTGATAGTGCGTTTGGCTGTGCGGGACAGCGCTGTTTAGCGGCTTCGATCGCTCTCACGGTTGGTTCTGTGCGAGATTCGTTTCGGGAGGCGATCGCCACCACCGCAAGGGAGCGTAAGGTCGGGTTTGGTCTGGATGAAGGTATCCAAATGGGCCCAGTCATTACTGAAGGGAGTCAACAGAGAATTGAAGGATTAATCGATCGCGGAACCCAAGAAGGCGCTCAACTTCTTGTAGATGGCAGAAAGGCGAACATTCCCGGTTACGAAAAAGGTTACTTTGTGCGACCAACTATTTTAGATGGAGTTGAGCCAGAGAGCGCGATCGCCGGAACCGAAATTTTCGGCCCAGTTCTGGGCTTAATGCATGTGAACGATTTAGAGGAGGCGATCGCCTTAATCAACCAAAGTCCCTGGGGAAATATGGCCTGTTTATTTACCAGTAATGGCGCAGCCGCCCGTAAATTCCGCTATGAAGTTGAAGCCGGAAATATTGGGATTAACATTGGTGTTGCTGCACCCATGGCCTTCTTCCCCTTTAGTGGTTGGAAAGAGAGCTTTTTTGGGGATTTACACGGTCAAGGCCGTCATGCCGTTGAATTTTTCACTCAAACTAAAGTTGTCATTGAACGCTGGCCCAAGAACTGGTCGCGGCACTTTTAACCTCATCGGTCATAAAAAATAGATTATAATTTCCTATAAACAAGATTGCCAAATTGAGATGCCAATTAGATGCCAAAAAATCAAGATTCTGGGTTTATTCTAATTGTAGATGATAATCCCACTAATCTATCCGTACTCTCAGAAGCCCTTAGTAGTGAAGGATTTCGCTTTCGGGTAGCGATGGATGGAGAAAGTACCCTCACTCTTGTCGAACGGAATCAACCCGAACTCATCTTGCTTGATGTACAAATGCCAGGAATAGATGGTTTTGAAGTCTGTTCTCGACTCAAAGAAAAACCTCTTACCGAAAAAATTCCCATTATTTTCGCTACGGCATTATCTGATACAGAAAGCAAAACGAAAGGCTTTGCTCTAGGTGCAGTCGATTACATTCCAAAACCTTTCGATCGCGAAGAAGTCCTCGCAAGAGTACGGGTGCATCTGCAACTCAAACACTTGAGAGAATCTTTAGAAGACCAAGTGCGCGATCGCACGGCTGCTTTGCAACAAGCTCAGGTTCAGTTAGTTCAACAAGAAAAACTCTCCAGTTTAGGAGAAATGGTCGCGGGGATTGCCCACGAACTCAATAATCCAATTACCTTTCTTTCTAGCAATCTTGAACCCTTAAAAGACTATGTGGTAAGTGTAAAAGACATTCTTCATCTCTACGAGCAAGACTGTCCTAAACCCTCAACAGAATTAGAGAAAGCTATAGATGATTTAGATTTAGATTTTGTGCTGGAGGATATGGAAAAAATCATCGAATCTTTTACTCTTGGTGTCAAACGAATCAAAAACATATCGGAATCTCTGCGGATCTTTTCTCGTGCCGATAGCGAAACAAAAATTGAAGCAGACTTACACGCATGTCTAGATAGTACCCTGACTATTTTGCAACATCGTATCAAAGGGAGTGGAGATCGCGACCCCATCGAAATCATTAAAGCCTACAATTCCCTGCCCCCAGTCTTGTGCTATCCCGGGCCGCTGAATCAGGTATTTATGAATATCTTAGCCAATGGGATTGATGCTCTAGATGAAAGCCTCTTACAAGGTAAATTAGACAACCCAAAACTTGAAATCCAAACCAAATTATTGCCCTCAGACAAAATTGAGATTCAAATTACCGATAATGGTCTCGGTATTCCCGAATCGATCCAAACCCGTTTGTTTGAACCGTTATTTACCACTAAACCGGTGGGAAAAGGAACCGGATTGGGACTGGCGATCGCTCATCAAATTGTGGTAGAAAAGCACCAAGGACAACTGAGTGTAGAATCTCATCTAGGGAAAGGAACTACATTTACCATTGAAATTCCGATCCAAGGTTAAGCCAATTCAGTCGCCCGAAAATCCAGTCATAGAAGAAAAAAGTAATGATAAATTTAAATCCATGAAATCATGAAACGTCGCCACTTTATCCATACATCAGCAACGGCCTTAACAGGAGCAGCCGCCCTAGGCAGTTGTAGCCAGCCAGATCAGCAAAGTGAACCAATTGAACCAGACTCCAATGTCCTTTTTCCCGTTGTGCAATGGCGAATGGCTACCAGTTGGTCTAAAGCACTCAATATTGTATTTGGAAGCGCAGAAACCCTATCGCGCCGTGTCAAAGAAATGACAGGAGGACGATTCGTAATTATTCCCTATGGTGGAGGAGAATTAGTGCCTCCCTTAGAAATCTTAGATGCTGTTGGTAATGGCACAGTAGAATGCGGTCACTCAGGAGGCACTTACTATATCGAGAAAAACCGCGTCTTTGGTATCGATACATTACCCTTTGGCATGAATTCCCAACAGCTCACCGCCTGGCTATATCGGGGAGGTGGCTTGGACCTTTTACAAGATCTCTATGCTGACTATGGCGTGATTAATTTTCCAGCAGGGCAAACTGGGGTTCAGATGGGAGGATGGTTCAGAGAAAAAGTCTCTACACCAGCCGATTTTAACGGGCTAAAGATGAGAATACCGGGCGCTGGAGCGCAGGTAATGAGTCGTTTAGGAGTCGAGCCGGTTACCTTATCTTCCACTGAAGTCTTTTCCGCTATGGAGTCAGGAGAGCTTGATGCGGCAGAGTTTAGCGGGCCGTTTGATGATGAAAACCTGGGAATTTATCATGTTGCTCCTTACTACTACTATCCCGGTTGGTGGGAAACGAGTTTTCTATTTCAACTCTACGTTAATTTAGAGGCTTGGAATCAACTGCCTAATATATACCAAGAAATTTTTAAAGCGGCAGCTATAGAAACTCATGTGACGACATTGGCTCACTATGACACGGAAAATGGTGCGGCTCTAAAGCGATTAATCAGTCGCGGTACGGAGTTGTTACCCTTCAGCGAAGAAATATTGAATGCGGCTTATGCAATAGCGATTGAACTCCAGGAAGAAATGGCTGCTCAAGATCCCGGTTTTAAGGCTGTTTATGACCATTGGAGGGCGTTTCGCAATAATATTTCGGGGTGGCACGCAGTCAGCGAACTGAGCTATGCCAATTTTGCGTTTAATCGCGATCGCTAATCATAGCGCTTCGCGCTAGGGAATGGGGAATAGGGAATAGGGAATAGGGAATAATGGAGGAGAATGTGCGCAGGGCCTTGCTATATATTGGGAGTAACCTCAAATGACTAAACTCTCCCCAGTTTCGAGTATCTCTAAGGTCGGCAAGTCTTTGAGAGCGTCGTGGAACGATAAAATTTACCATCTCAATATTAGTCAAAAGCTCAATATCAGCTTTGGCATTCTGGCAGCCCTTACCTTTTTAGTGGCTGGACGCAGCTACCTAGCGGGACTTTGGGTCACCCAAAAAATTCAACAAACTCAGAATATACGAGTTCCTTTGGCGATCGCCTCCGGGAATGCTCAAGAAAACCTGTTAGATATGCTGCTCAATGTTCGGGGGTATAACATCACGGGAGAATCGCGATTTCGGACTCAGTACGAACAATCGAGGCTGGCATTCGAGGCCAATCTTGCTCAATTAGAGATACTATTAGGCCAGGAACCGATCGCCGATGACATCGATCTCCAATCCCTAGAGAAATTGAAAGCTGCCTATCAGCAATGGTCTACCCTACCGGATCGACTCTTTCTACTCAAAGATAGCCCCCGCAAGAATCAACCCGCTCTCAAGCACTTTATTGCCCAGGCAGAAGCTCCTGCTGAGAGGCTCAGAGCAGAAATTGACCAGATTTCTAACTGGCAGGAAGACAACGCCTCATCGATCGCAGATTTGTCGTTGTTCAAGGAAATCTTGAGGTTTCAGGGGTCATTTGACGGCATGTTAGGGGAGCTAAAAGGATATATTGCTACCCAAAATATGTCCCTGCGACTAGAATATGCGAGCGCTCTCAAAAAAAATGATGCGGCTTGGGAAGCGCTCCAAGAGCAGAAGTCCCTATTGCCCGTAGAACAGCGTCAAGCCCTAGAGAAGGTAGAAGGGTTGCGATCGCAGTTTTTAGCAGAAACGGCTGCCCTCTTTGCCCTCGTGGAAGGAGAACGTTATCGTGAAGATATTTTCCTGTTTAAAACAGAAGCTGCACCAGTAACCCGCGAAATGGTGGCCCTATTAGAAGCGATCGTTACCCACCAACAGGAACAATTATCCCAAGATTTACAGGCAGGAAGTCAAAGTTTAAGTCAAGCCCAGTGGCAAGGACTACTGGCAGGTTTAATCGCTTTATCCATGGCTATCATTTTAGCGATTGCCCTACGACGACAAATTGCCCAACCCATTATTCGGTTAACCGACGTAACCAACCGGGTGATGTCCGGCAATTTAGAAGCTCAAGCAGTTGTAGAATCGGGCGATGAAGTTGGAACTCTAGCTCAAACGTTCAATAACATGACGGCCTCCTTGCAAGCATCTCGTGCAGAAATGCAATGTTATAATGAAGCCCTAGAAGAACGGGCGGAAGAACTCAAACGCTCAAAAGAACAAGCCGAAGTCGCTAACCAAGCCAAAAGTGATTTTTTGGCCAATATGAGTCACGAACTACGAACGCCTTTGAATGGTATTCTCGGTTATGCTCAAATTTTAGTCCGCTCTAAAGTCCTTGCAGATAAAGAGCGTCATGGAATAAATGTCATTTACCAATGTGGTTCCCATCTACTCACCCTAATCAATGATATTTTAGACCTCTCTAAAATTGAGGCACGCAAACTCGAACTGAATCCCAAAGCCGTACATTTACCGTCCCTACTGCAAAGTGTGGTGGAAATGTGCAAAATTAAAGCTCAACAAAAGGGGATTGAGTTTATCTATCAACCTAGCTCTAGCTTACCGGATGGCGTAGAAACGGATGAAAAACGCCTACGACAGGTCTTGATTAATTTGTTGGGTAATGCGATTAAATTTACTGATTCTGGTTCGGTAACCCTGGGAATCGAGGTTCTCGATCGCTCTGCAACCACTGCCTCCATTCTATTCAAGGCAATGGATACCGGATTCGGTATTGCCGAAGCCGATCGCATTAAGTTGTTTGAAGCGTTTGAACAGGTGGGCGATCGCCAAAAACAATCGGAAGGAACCGGTCTAGGACTAGCCATTAGCCAACGGATTGTACAACTGATGGGGGGCAAGATTCAAGTTAAAAGTCAACTGGGAGTCGGCAGTGAATTCTTCTTCACCACAGAACTCCCCATTGCTGAAGATTGGGTGCAGCAAGTTAAAGACGATCGCAGTCATAATATCATTGGATATGAAGGCGATCGTCGTACCATTCTGGCGATCGACGATCGTTGGGAAAACCTCGCTGTTGTGCGAAACCTGTTAGAATCCGTTGATTTCAAAGTCATTGAAGCAGAAAATGGTCAACAAGGATTAGAACAACTCCGTTCAGTCCAACCCGATCTAGTGATTACCGATCTAGTCATGCCTGTAATGGATGGATTTGAATTTTTAACGCAGGTTTATTCATCCAAAGATCTGCAACAGACTATCGTCATTGTTTCATCCGCTTCTGTCTCTGAACTCGATCGCCAACGTGCCCTAGATACCGGCGGGCATGACTTTTTGCCTAAACCCGTAGATGCCAAATTACTCTTTCAGTTACTCTCGGCTCATTTAAATTTAGAGTGGGTTTATCAAGACCCTCCTCCAGATTCATCTTCACCTCAAGGAGCCGATGGAGGCCAATCGGAGCGGATGATTGTGCCGGATCGCGAAGTCTTAGAGCAATTGCTCGTTCTCGTACAAGATGGAGATATTCAAGCCATAGCCGAAGTTGCAGAAGATCTGGTGGCCAGCGATCCGCCCTTAAGTGTTTTTACCCAACAAATGTTGCAATTAGCCAACACTTTCCAGCTCAAACGCTTACAAACCTTCATCAGCCAGTTCCTTAATGAATAAGTTGACCCAATATCCCTTATCCAGTATGCTGATAACAAATGATTGTTTTTGTGTAGCATCTATACCAGCAGAAATACATGGTTTCACCATCTCTATCAAATTCTGATCGCACAATAAGGGATCGCCTAAACCCTTCCTCATCTGACCATCAAGACTCCGACCTCCTTATTTGGCGACCGCACGATTCCAAATATCAAACCTCAGAATGGTATACCGGTTACGGTGAAATCGAGCAAGAAGGAGATCGGCGCTCATTTAAAGTGACAGCCACCTATACCCTGCAAGCAGAAGTCAAAATAGTCCAAGGGATTTTAGACCCCACCATCCCTATTTTGGCCAATCTTTATCGAGAACGGGGTCGCTGCATCAGCATTATCGATCGAACCATTGATGAACTTTATGGAGAAGCCCTACGCCACTATTTCCAAGTTCATGAAATCCCCTTAGAACTCAAAGTTTGTCGTGCTTGGGAATCGGATAAAACCCCTGAAACGGTTCATCAACTCCTGCATTTTTTAGGTAAAGAAGGCTGTGATGTTTCGCGCAACGAACCCGTTTTAGTCGTTGGCGGTGGAGTTCTCAGCGATGTTGCAGGATTAGCCTGCGCTTTGCAGCATCGGCGTACGCCCTATGTGATGATCGGGACTTCAATTGTGGCGGCCATTGATGCTGGCCCTTCTCCTCGCACTTGTGTGAATGGGGAGTTATTTAAAAATAGTATCGGCGTATATCATCCTCCAGTTTTAACCTTCGTAGACCGTAGCTTTTTCCGTACCTTACCCACCGGTCATATTCGCAATGGTATGGCGGAAATTATCAAGATGGCAGTGACCGACGATCGAGAATTATTTGAACTCTTGGAACAGTACGGGGTAGACCTGATTGAAACCCATTTTGCCACGGTCAATGGGAGTCCAGAGCTAGAGAAAATTGCTGATGAAGTCATTTATCGTGCCCTGTATGCATATATGAAGCATGAAGGGACGAATATGTTTGAAACCTATCAAGATCGTCCCCACGCCTACGGCCATACTTGGAGTCCCCGGTTTGAACCAGCAGCCAAATTAATGCACGGTCATGCAGTTACCATTGGCATGGCTTTTGGCGCAACTTTATCAGCCAAAATGGACTGGATCGGTGCTGGCGATCGCGATCGCATTATCAACCTCTGTCGCACCCTTGGTTTATCCGTCTATCATCCCATTGTTGAAGACACAGAACTCATGTTCGCAGGCCAGAAAAATATGCGCCGTAAGCGCGGCCAAGGCGGGCTTTGGGCCCCCTTACCCCAAGGCAGTATTGGCTCGTGTGATTATGCTCAAGAAGTGTCTCCAGAACTATTACAAAGTGCAATAACAGAACATCAAGACATCTGTAGTCAGTTTCCCGATGGTGGTGCAGGGCAGGAAATGTATCTTAGCGATCTAGGATTAGAGTAAGGGAACAATTGTTATGAGTGAAAACCATCCAGAGGTTCAGAACCCTAGACCCGTGACTCCCCTAGGGATTTTAGTAGAACAGTTGGAAGCCATTTCCAAACAGGCAAAATCCACCAATATCCCGACAGAGCTAATCGATCAAATCGAACGAACGTATCAACTTGCGGCTGGACTTAATCCTTACATTGAAGCCAATACGACTCAAGAATCCCCCGCTTTAGCCACCCTTGCTCACAAAACCAGTCAAGAACCCTGGGAACTTCGATTTTCCGATGGCGAAACCGTGCGTCAGTTAGAGCAAGAAATGCTTTCTGGACATCTGGAAGGCCAAACCCTAAAAATGTTTGTGTCCATGACGAATGCCAAGCATATCCTAGAGATTGGCATGTTTACCGGTTATTCTGCCCTAGCCATGGCTGAAGCCTTACCCGATGATGGACAAGTCATTGCCTGTGAAATTGACCCCTATGTAGCGGAATTTGCTCAAGCCTGTTTTAAGCAATCTGCTGATGGAGACAAGATTTCAGTCAAGGTTGGGCCAGCTTTGGACATTATGAAAGACTTAGCCGAAGCCGGAGAATCCTTTGATTTTGTGTTTATCGATGCCGATAAGGGTAAGTATATTCAGTATTTGCAGATGCTATTAGAGACATCTCTGTTAGCTGAAAATGGCTGGATCTTCGTCGATAACACCTTGTTGCAAGGGCAGCCTTATCTGAAACCGGAACAGCGTAGTGCCAATGGGGAGGCGATCGCCCAGTTTAATCGCTTTGTCACTGAAGACCCCAGAGTAGAGCAGGTGTTGCTTCCCTTGCGCGATGGTGTGACGATGATTCGCAGAAAGTCGAAACCATAAAATCAACATGCTCATCATATTATTTATCCAAAACCGTGCTTATGCTCTCTTTCAGAACTTAAGCACTTTCCTGTTACTTACCCTCCTCTTACCCTTCAATCTCTTAAAAATCTTACCAGCCTTACTCTGGAATATTCTCACTTCTATCCGAGCCAAACTGCCAGGAGATGAAAAGCCTAAGAATATCCTGATTACTGGGGCAAAAATGTCCAAATCCCTACAACTAGCTCGTAGCTTTAATGGGGCTGGACATCGCGTTTTCCTTTTAGAAACCCATAAATATTGGCTCTCAGGAAATCGTTTTTCCAATGCTATTAAAGATTTTTATACAGTTCCTAATTCTGAGAAAAACTGGGACGGTTATCAGCAAGCAGTATTAGAAATTGTCCAAAAAGAAAACATCAATTTATTTATCCCCGTATCAAGTGCCGCAGGCAGTTACGATGAATCGCGACTCAAAGCAATTCTATCCCCCTATTGTGAGGTCTTTCATTTTGATCTAGATATCACTGAGCTGCTAGACAACAAATTTACATTTATTGAAAAAGCCAAAAATCTGGGTTTATCTGTTCCCAAGTCATTTTTAATGACTGACTCGAAGCAAATCCTGGATTTTGATTTTGTGCAAGATGGCAGTCGATATATCCTCAAAAGCATTCCCTATGACTCCGTACGCCGTTTGGACATGACCAAACTACCCATGAAGTCTGAGCAAGAAATGGAAGAGTTTGTCAAAGAGTTACCCATAACTGAAGATAAACCTTGGATTATGCAAGAATTTGTTCAAGGGAAAGAATATTGTACTCATAGCACAGTTAGAAAGGGGAAAATAAGACTGTATTGCTGTTGTGAATCCTCTGAATTCCAAGTCAACTACAATCATGTAGAAGAACCGGAAATTTATCAATGGGTGAAAACTTTTGTCAGAGCCTTAAATCTCACGGGTCAAATCTCCTTTGATTTTATTAAAACCGAAGATGGACAAGTGTATCCCATAGAATGCAATCCTAGAACCCATTCCGCTATTACCACCTTTCACGATCATCCCGGAGTCGCGGATGCCTATCTGAAAGATGTTGAAGATGAAACCAAAAGCCCAATTTTTCCCCTACCTGATAGTAAACCCACGTACTGGACATACCATGAATTGTGGCGACTGACTCAAATTAGATCGTTTGGGCAATTCAAGGCTTGGATTAAAAGGATGATTGAAGGTACAGATGGCATTTTTCAGCCTCATGACCCCCTACCTTTTTTGATGGTACATCATTGGCAAATTCCTCTGCTGATATTGCAGAATTTGAAAACAATGAAGGGTTGGGTACGAATCGATTTTAATATCGGCAAATTAGTTGAATTAGATGGTGATTGAAAACAAGAGTATCCCACTGAAAGATCTGAATTTTACTTTAGAAAAATAATATGTAATATGTCTCTAACTCAATCGTCTCAAAGTCTCTTAAAAGTCTTGCACCTAGCAGGTTCTCGCGTCTCAAATTTTTACTACGACTTATCGATGATTTACGCTAAAGAGGTCGTACAGCCTCCAGGAGTTAGCAGTTACTATGCAATTGTCAATCCAGATGGTTTTTGGCAGTTGGGAATGTCATTGGATTCCAGGTCAGAAAAGATATCACTTCAGGAGATGATGGCTCGACTCCCCCAGATCGATCTGGTAGTTCCCCATATGTTTTGTTTTCCTGGCATGACGAGCTTCCGGGCGTTTTTTGAGGATATTTTAGGTTTACCAATGGTGGGTTCTCCATGCTACTGTACCGCCCTAGCAACGAACAAAGCTCATACCAAAAGTGTGGTGTCTGCTGCTGGGGTTCGTGTGGCGAAGGGACAAGAGGTACGTCGAGGGGATAGGATAACCCTAGAAACGCCCTTAATTGTCAAACCGAACTCGGAAGATAACTCTTTAGGATTAACGTTGGTTTCCAGAGAAGATCGAATCTCTGAAGCTTTGGAAGTGGGCTTTGAGCATGATGAAGTCTTGTTAGTGGAAGAGTATATTCCTGGTAGGGAGTTGCGGGTAGGAGTTATTGAACACAAGGGAGAGTTATGGGTAGCGCCGACGATCGAGTATTTGGTCACTGAGAAGAACCCAGTTAGAATGGTACAGGATAAGTTAGAGCGTCGGTCTGATGGTACTCCCTATAGACAATCGAAAAATTCGCCAGTTAAACTGGTTTGTCCTGCGGATGTGACACCAGAATTATTTGAGAAGGTGGCTGATGCTGCGAAGAAAGCCCATATTGCTTTGGGGTGTCGTGACTACTCCCTGTATGATTTTCGGGTACATGCTCAAACCCATGAACCCTACTTGTTAGAGGCGGGTTTATTTTGGTCGTTTGGCAAAATTAGTGTGATTTCCCGGATGCTAGAGGCTGATGCCCAAAACATAGAAGAAGTCATCTTAGATCTATGGCACACAGCGGCTCAGCGAAATCCTGTGGCGCGTGGTTCAAGTATAGTACGACATACTAGGAGAACGGTTTTTCCTGACAGAAATTCAACAATCTAGTCAGATCGGCAAATGTCTCTCTATAGGGGATAGAGCGATCGCAATCTCCAAAAATGACAGAAGAGAGATATCTAATCATCAATCATCGCTGTATCACCATCGGGACTTTTTTCAACACCCCGTTCATCAGGGCGATCGCCCTCTAGGGTGGGTGGAGGAGTTAAATATTGGTCTTCATTTTCTAGGTTTTCATCGGCATAAAAGCGATAGAAGAGGAGGCTATCTTCAAAGCCATGTTCATCTAAAACATGATGAATAATGCCGAGGTTAACCATCATTTCTCCCATCATAATCGCTTCGGGACGGGTCGATTGTTCATGCTCCATTAACCAATCCACTGCTTCAGAACCCACAAAACAGTTAGAAAAAGCTTTTAAACCATAGCGGCGATCGCGAATCGATATGCCTTCGGGACCGCGCATTCGTTGAAGGATATCTTCCCAATTGTATTCTGGCTTAATTTTCGGGCGTTCTGGTGCAGGCACAGGTGACGGTTGCCAATCTTCTCGACCTTGTTGAGTTAACCAGGTATCCGTGACTTGTTCGAGTCCAGGTAGTTTAATATGTAAATCCCGTTGAGGAAAAGGAATTCCAATCCCATAGTGTTCTAAATATAGGGACATATAATGGAGTAAATGGGTTTTCACTTTCGGTTGTTTCAGAGGGTCTCGAATAAAGACCACAATCCGAAAGTTGAGGGCACTATCTCCAAATCCTCGAAATTGCGCTTTTGGTGGGGGATGGCGGAGAATTTCAGGATGGGGAATCTGAGCAACAGCGAGCAGGACATCATGGACGAGTTGCATGTCTGAACCATAAGCGACACCCACATAAACTTTGAGACGAGTTAAACCAGTACGATTCCAATTTTGTACTTCTCCTTCAATGAAGCGGGAGTTGGGAACCATAATGGTAATCCGGTCAATGGTGGTCATTTCGGTCACTCTAGGACCGATTCGTTGCACTAAACCTTGAAAGTCTCCCACTTGCACCAGTTCCCCGACTTGGATCGGTCGTTCAAAGATCATAATTAGACCGCTAATAAAGTCTTTGGCAATATTTTGCAAACCAAATCCAATCCCCACACCCAGGACACTGATCAGGATCGCGAGGGAACTAAAGTCTACACCGCTCAGGGTGAGAATGAGCAGAAAGCCGATGAAAAGGAGAGCATAGCGAATAAAGAACGCGATCGCCTGTTGAGAATGGCGATCTACTCCGACGAGGGGGACAATTTTTGTTTTGAGAACTTCAGTAAAAGAGTTGGTGATTAAGATTAAGGCGATCGCCATTACCCCAATTAACAGTAAATTATTCAGGGATAATGCTCGTTCACCAACGGTAAAAATTTGTGCTGAAAACAGATCCCGTAAGAAAACATAGGTGCGATATAACCAGCGACGACTGAGGGGAAATAGATGGGTTACATAGCAGATAACGATGAGCCAGGTTGATACTTGCAACAGGATCAGGACTAAAATTTTCCAGGAAGTTTTAATCAGCTCTGAATCCTGTTTCTTTTGCCGCTGTAAGCGTCGCTGAAGCCAAAACCAGAGACTTTGTAGGGCGATCGCCACAGCACTAGCCATCAGTGCCATTTTAATTGCCCAGGCTCTATAAATGGGCGTTCGTTCTCGGCGAGCGCGTTGCAGAGCTTGTTCAATCTCATTTTGCCAACGCTCGGCTTGTTCTAGGGACGGTTGCCCTGGCATCATATCCGATGCAGTCAGGGTGACGAGGTGGCGCTTATTAACTTGGAGACTAACTTGGCCGTTATTTTGGACGATTTTGACTTCAGGTGGGGTATCCGTGGCGATCGCCCGATCCAGCTTTTCCTGTAATAACTGATTCACTCGGGTGGCTCTCTCCTCAGCGCTAAAGCGCCCAGAAGCTTCTACCTCAAATAATTCATAACCATCCAATACAATTGGAGCTTGAGTGGCTATTAGTGCTGTGGGTTGAGTTTGGGCCCATCCAGGTAAGGATAATCCCAAGCCAACCCACCCCAAGAAAAGCATCAACAGCAGTTGTGCGAAAATGCTTCTGCCTCTTGTCCTTAGATAGGCTTTACGGCCGAGTCGAGTCATCTTCAATACTCCTGACTGGTTACCCAACGGTCTGATTCAGTTTATCAAAAATTTTTGCTCAAACAGCTCGAGGACGATCTCCGCTTTCGCTAATACTATGAACCTATAATGTCTATTTTAGTTCGGTCCAGGTTCTATTCCCTATTCCCTATTCCCTATTCCCCATTCCCCATTCCCCATTCCCTAAAAAATGAAGTCAATATCAAATTGGCTTAAATCTACCCAATGAAGTTCTCCTTCATCCTGCACATTAGTGGCTACCAAGAGAACCGTTTTAGAAATCATGGCGATCGCCACTGGGGAAGGGGGTCCTAAAATCCGCCCAACCACTTGGCCATACTCATCTAATAAGATTAAATGACCGCGACCGTCAGCCATAACATAGCCCCAAGAGGCGATCGCGACACATACCGGTAACTGTACTTTAATCGGAATCGGTCGCATCCGAAAAGGCTTCAAATCCATCAACAGCGGCCCATGGGTATCCCACTTAGGAATCACCAAAACTCGATAAGAAATAGCACTGGGAATAATCCGATCGACTTCTAAGGAAAGTTTCCAGTGTCCGAGAAAATTTCCCCGACGAGTAAAGACTTCGATTGCCGTTTTTCCCTGTTCCACTCGCCAAAATATTCCATGATGATCGTCAAGAATTTGGACTTGATGGACTGCCTCTCTAACGGGGACTTGAGGACGAGAGAACCAAGAGTGATGATGAGCAGTTGAATCGAGGTTTTGTTCCGAGCGATGCCAAACCCATAAGTGATTGTCCTCAGTTACTGCCGCGATCCATTGGCTGTGAGGATGGATATCTGCCTTAAAGGGAATGCGAAGATGGGCGATTAACTCAGCAGAAAGAAAGGGAAACTGGGATACATCAGGGTTTAAGTGATAAATACATTGGTTAGTCAATGCAACACAACCTTGAGAGGTTACTTTTAATTCACGAATATCTTCCGGTAAACAGACTTGAGCGACTTTAGCTAAGGTCTCAAACTGATTAGCCTCTTCCTGATAGCGTTGATAGTGAATCGAGTCTGAGATTGCCCAATAAATACAGGTGTGAGAACCACAAGGGGAATGGTTATCGTTGGTCTGTGAATGTATAGAAACGGCTAAAGCAGCGATCGCTCCTGGCAGGGCATGGGTAATAATGGGTTCATCGGTGAGAGAACGACTTGGTGGATAAGGGAGGACACTGATTGGAGTAGCCGATAAGGATAAATCAATTAACTCGGAAAGGCGATCGAGGTCACTGAGCATTTGCCTCGCGCTTTTGTAACGACGAGCCGGTAATTTTTCTAGCGCTTTGAGAATGATTTTTTGCAGAGGTAGAGGCACAGTGTCTGGAACGATGACCCGTTGATTGAGATGATAGTTCATCAATTGCTGGGGTTGTCCAGAAAAGGGCCGAGCTCCCACCACTAACTCATAAAGAATCACCCCTAGGGCATAAATATCTGACTGAAGAGAATATTGTCCATAAAAGCGCTCTGGAGCCATATAAGCTGGCGATCCCGTATTATCTGAACCTGTTTTACTGTCCTGAATTAACCGAGCAATACCAAAATCCGATATGCGAGCGATCCAACCCCTTGATTTGAGCGTTAATAAAATATTTTCCGGTTTCAAATCCCGGTGGATAATCCCTTTACTATTCGCATGTTCCATCCCTTGCAATACATCTTTCATAAATTGGATCGACATCCCCAAAGGCAGTTTTCCCTGGCGATCCATCCAATTTCGTAACGTTCCTCCCTCACAATAATCCATGATCAAATAGCGCCCTTCTCGAGAATGTTCTAGGGCGCGACACGTGACAATATTCGGATGGGAAAGTTGTAATAAAAACCTCAATTCTCGCAAAAACTCATGCGTTGGAAAACGATGTTGATCTAAATCTTTTAGGGCAACTAATTTTCCCGTTTTTCGATGACACCCACAAAACACACGCCCAAACTGTCCTTGGCCAATCAATCCTAAAATGAGATATTTACTTCTGGGACGTTTGGACACAGTCATAGGCAGATCGTTCGTTTACATTGTGATTAAGTTATTCATAAGATCTACATGAGCTGTTCCCTGTTCGATCGGTTCTTCAATTTTTCTTAAGCGTTCCTCTAAGCCAACAATAAAATGGTTACATTCTGCACCCAAAGATTCACAAGAAGTTTGGACACAATGCAAGTCTTTCCCACTCAATTGACTAAAGAATGCACTAAACACCCCTGCGTCCAGGAAACAAACAGGAATACCGAGATTGGGGCTATGGGTTGCGAAGGGAGCATTCCAAGTTTTGACAACTAAAAAACCTTGAGCAATATAACTTTGATCGAGATCAATTTTCCCCCATCCGTGAGTTTTCCAACATTCTTTAAACGATTGCAGAAAGTCTAACATGCTCATATCTGCTAACGGTTTTTCGTAGTATTCTGACACTTCTTCAGCAAACCGAGCATAAAAGTTTTTGCCCCACCAGCGACCGCAGTTATACAAGACTAATTTTGAGGCTTGTCCCGTTTCTTTATCTAAACCAGAATAGATAGCTTTGATTAAGGGTTCGGGCATCGCTAAGAGGCGATCGCCCCGGCGATTTTCTAACAATCCTAATTCTAAATCACTTCGCACATAAACATCTGTCGCAAAGTAATTACTAGGAATACGGTTATTGGTGACTAAATCAGAAACAGAAATCATAGTTAATTCTCGCAATAGGCTCCTGAACGATAAACCAATCTGTTAATTAACCTTTTAGCTTTCACTCTTAAGTAATTGGGTTTGGGCTAAAATCAACGGTGATTTGATTAATTTAATTTGCTCTGGTTTTAAGCTTTTCATTAATTGTTGATTGAGCAATTTGTATAAGGCTTTATCTAAATCTTGGGTTTCATACATGGCCATGCTTTGCGAGAGCCAATCCACAAACCTATCTTGAACCAATTTATCATTATTAATCAACATGGACATGGCGCAATATCGTAACATGAGCATGGCATTTTTAATCGATCGCTCCATATCTTCAACGGATGTATTGGGAAAATACTGAGGGAGCTGATCGGCAACGGCTTGCATAATTTCTACTTCTTTTTCTCTAATTTGACTATAGGTTTCTAGCCGTTGGGGTAAGGACTCAACATACTCGGTTAAACCTTTGAGTTCTTCAGGTTTCAGATAGCGATTTTCTGCTTCTGCAAAAAGGGTTTCTAGATCGGTGTTCATAGTCACTAGATACGAATGGGTAAAGGTTTAAAATAAACTTGAAAAGTCTTCTAACGTCACATCATCTTCGTCTTGAGTGGATGTGGAATCTACATCTAGAGGAAGAGGCTCACTCGGAGCGATCGCTCCTTGACCCTCCCAATCAATACAAGTAAAGAACTGGCTAACCGTCAAGGTTAAGGATAAATGTTTGCTCGACTCTTTTCCTTCTAAACTGGCTTGCTTACTCGCTTGTTTAAATTGCTGGATCGGTTCAGGATCGTGTTCCCAGTTAATCTGGCCAAAAAAGTCACGGACTGAGACTCGACTCCAGGTTTTGGGAATCTCTTGGCCCTTTGTGGCCTTGGGTTTCGATGGGGTTTGAGAACGGGTACGGGGACTCATGTTAACCGCTCCCCTGAACGCAACCGTTTTTCAATATCACGAGCGGTTGCTCCTTCATTGAGCCAGAATGAGGCTGCATCAATGCGATCTTTGCCACCCAGGAGAAATTTACAATAGGTTTCACCCATGGAATAGCATTGAATTTCAATGCAACTGAGTTGTTTTTTGACTAATTCGGTAAAAAAGCCAGCAAATAGACCGGCATAGATATGACAGACGGGTTTACCGACATCGCCAAGGGTTCGTGCTACGGCAGAATCAAACAAGTTAATAAACATAAAGCCTTGTCTGCGATCGCCCATATCCACTTCCCAGCGCCCCCATCCTTGGGAAGTAAAGGGCCACCACCAGGTTTCTAACAGAAACATTAAATTGGCTTGTCGGATGCTGCGATCGAACTCTTTTTCAAACCATTTTTCAAAGAAAAAAGCATCCTTTTGCCCCCACTCTACACCGATGGTATACATGATGGCAGCAGAAGCATCTCCAACTTCTTCTTCGAGACCTTCAACTAACCCAATAATAAAATCTTCACTGGTGAGGACATTTTGGGCACCATTCCAGTCTACGACGGTTCCGCGCTCTGGATCGAATTGAAAAAAATCCTGGAAGCCGTAGTGGTTGTGCTTTTTGGGATGTTTGCTATTGAGTAAATGTTGAGTTTTAGTTGCGTTTGCCATAAGCGTTCAGATCGGTGAGTGGGGTTGGCCCTCTGACTAGAGAAGCGTTGACCTGGATGGGTTCATCTCTCCGATTTTCATTGTATCGGCTGGTGACGAATCCACGGTAAAGTTGTAATGAAAGTCAAGCAAATTTTGCCCTTACAAGGGAAATTCTTCTGTAGAAGAGGCTTGAGAGAGGATTTGGCGGTTATATTCGAGGATGGGACGCAGGAGGGCTGCTTCCTCGGGAGTTAAGAGGGATTCGACAACTTCTTGCATGATCGAGTAGGTCAGCTTACAGCTATCTTGAGCATCAAAGGCTCTCATAATGGTTTGAAACCATAAGAGGAGGCGATCGCGTAATCTGTCCCGATCGTCGATCAATAGGGCTAGGGCTGAGTGACGTAGGATACGAAGGGTATCTTGTTTCCATTTAGCGCTCAAGTCTTTATTACCGCGCTGGAGCAAGTGGGGGGCCCGAGCGCGAATTTGCGATTGAACTTGCTGGACAATCAGAGCTTCTGATGTACGAATCTTGTTATAGGTGGTTAAGCGCAAGGGAAATGATTGGATATAATCCTGGAAAAATTGCAATTCTTCATCTGTGGCATAGCGGCCATCACTTTCTCGATATAGGTTTTGAGTTTGGGTCAGCATAAGCTTTTGGATACTCTTCTAAGCATCTTTTGTTTGTGTTAAATAGGCTCCTATTTCAAATTTTGTATCTTCGAGTTGTTTGAGGGTGGAGCGGGTGACGAGTTTCCCTGCTTCGACTAACACTTCCCCAGTTACCGGATGGAGCATAGCTTGATCGGCTCGTCTGCCAATGAGAGCTTCAATATCTTGTAGCGATCTCACGTACATCCCTGGAGGTAATTCTACCACCACTCCATCCATCAGTACCCGTGACTGACAGGCCAGGCGAGAATTGGGTTTACAGGAGGTGATCACCTCTAAGGTGCGCTGTTCCCTGCGATTCATAGGAGTGAGGAAGTCCATCCCATCTTTAATGTACACATGGCAGGTGGCACACATGCCTCGGCCACCACATTCTTTGAGGACATCTAAATCTTTATCGATCAAAACCGATAACAGATTGCCGTTAGTTTCTACTTCAGTCTCTTGGGCGATCGGTTCAAGTCTGACAATTTTTACCATAATTTTTGCTTCTCTCAGGGTTCTTAGGGTAAGAGTAACTGTTTATATTCAGGTTTGAGGGATTTTTCCACTAAGGCAGGAAAATCCCGGATCACTTTGATGCACCGACTAATAAAGGCGGCCACCCAAGACTGAATCGAGGCTAACTGTTCTGGGGTTACTGTTTGGGTAAGGGCTGTAGAACGGGTAAACGTCAATTCAGCAGTGCGGCTGATTTCAAAGCTCTGTAACCATTCCACATCTGGACGGGTGGATTTCCAATAATTGGTAATCACCGCTTTACCTAAATACTGGGTGGTATAAAGACTCAGTTGGTTGAGGGCTTCAAGCAATTCTTTTAGGGTAACCTGGGACGTAGCTTCTGGAATAGGAGTGGTCTTAGGAACCGTAGGTTGAGACTTGAAAGGGACACGAATAGGGGAGGGACTGGGAGTCGGAGCATCTTGCCAGTAGGCTTGGTTGGAGAGGGTTAAACTGCCAGCAAGGAGTCGGAAGGTGGCGATCGCCGTTGCCGTATCGGCAATCAATTCAGTTTTCAGTTCATGGAGCGCTTCAGCATAATTGCTATAGACCAAATCCAGGGTCGTCAGCACTAACAAAATCACGCCTTCAGGGAGCTTATAAATAAACACCTGATTTTGGGCAAATTGAAATTCAAAGGACTCAAACCCTTCTGGGGTGGTTTCGACCACCTGTCGCAAACCTTGGGCTAGGGCTTCTTTTTGCTGGAAGTTGAGGGTACTATCCACGCCACAAAAATAGGGGCGCGATCGCCGATCGATTAGGGCGACTCCCGCAATTCCTGGTAAATTCAGAAAATCCTCAACTACCTCCCGTTCCATAAGTAGATGCTTATCTGTTGTCTCCTGATGATGGGGTCATTAGTCTTCAATCTATTTATTTTGGGGCACTTTCATGTCACAACGGTAGGGGGGAGAGGTTTTGAGTCAAGATGGTTCAAGTTGTAGACACCAAGGGTATAGGTCTGCTATGGGTCAATTATCAGTTCAGTCTCAATTTTACCCAATTTCATTTTCTCATGTTCCCAAGGGTCTGTCTTGTTTTCCGTCCACTGAACTCTCCAATATCCCATTTTAGGTTGATCACTCATGTCTGACCTTCCATTCACGTTGGATCAATTACGCATTCTCAAGGCGATCGCCATTGAAGGAAGCTTTAAACGGGCCGCTGACAGTCTCTATGTCTCTCAACCGGCTGTGAGTCTCCAAGTCCAGAACTTAGAGAAACAATTAGATGTTCCCCTGTTCGATCGGGGTGGAAGACGGGCCCAACTCACAGAAGCGGGTCATCTACTCCTTCAGTATGGTGAAAAGATTCTTTCGCTCTGTCAAGAAACCTGTCGGGCGATCGAAGATTTGCAAAATCTGCAAGGGGGAACTCTGATTGTTGGAGCCTCTCAAACTACAGGAACCTATCTGTTACCTCGGATGATTGGCGCATTTCGGCAAAAATACCCAGATGTTGCCGTGCAACTGCATGTTCATTCAACCCGCCGTACCTGTTGGAGTGTTTCTAATGGCCAAATTGATTTAGCTATTATTGGCGGTGAAGTGCCCAGCGAACTCCAAGAAACCTTAGAAATCTCTTCCTATGCTGAAGATGAATTGGCCCTGATTTTAGCCCCTTCCCATCCCCTAGCGGCCCAAAGGACAATTCACAAAGAAGACCTGTATGAACTCCAGTTTATTGCTCTAGATTCTCAATCGACAATTCGTAAGGTAATTGACCAGGTTTTAACGCGCTGTGGGATTGAAACGAACCGCCTAAAGGTGGAAATGGAACTCAATTCAATTGAAGCGATTAAAAATGCGGTACAAGCTAATTTAGGTGCAGCTTTTGTTTCCATCTCAGCGATTGAAAAAGAATTGCAAATTAATTTGCTTCATCGTGCTTATGTTGAAGGGGTTTCTATCCAGCGTACTTTGTCCGTGATTGTCAATCCTAATCGTTATCGCTCTAAGGCAGCAGAAGCGTTTCGGACTCAAATCCTACCGGCTTTCACAACCCAAGGTAAAGTAGGGTTAACTCCCCCCACGGATATCGGGATCGATCTCAATGCTGCTGCTCAAGGGTCGGATCGAGAATCGTCTGTATCCTTGGATTAACTGGGGTCTATGATTGGAGTGATTGAGGTTTGCCGTCTGGCCTATGGATATTCATTGCACGCGCCCAAAATGTCAACGTCCTATCAACTCGGTTCCTGAACTCGATAGTCCGGAACACTTGAAAACGACTTCCCAGAAATTTTGTACTTGCTGTGGAATGCCTTTAATTTTGGCTGGCCGGTATTTACCCCAACGGTTATTGGGTCAAGGGGGGTTTGGTGCGGCTTATTTGGCGGTGGATCGCTATACGCCGACTCTGCGCTCTTGCGTGGTTAAACAGTTTCAACCAGCAGGTCAGTTGTCCGAGCAACAATTGGCGATCTCCCAACAACATTTTGAGCAGGAGGCTTTAGTGCTGGAGGAATTGGGCAATGAACATCCTCAAATTCCTCGGCTTTATGCATTTTTCCCGCTCTTGGTTCCGTCATCAACTCAAGGGGAAGAGAGCCAATTTTTTTATCTCGTTCAAGAATGGATTGATGGTCAAAATTTAGAGGAAGAGTTGGAGTATACTGGGACGTTTTCAGAACAGGATATTCTAACTCTGTTGCGCCAAATTTTGCCCGTATTACAATTTATTCACGACCGCCATACTATTCACCGAGATATTAAACCGTCTAATATTATGCGGGATAAAAAGGGGCGATTGGTATTGCTCGATTTTGGTGCAGTGAAGCAAATTAGTCAAGGGTCAGGAGGTCGATCTACAGAAATCTATTCCCAAGGTTTTGCGCCTCCGGAACAAATGGCGGGAGGTCAGGTTTATCCGTCTACGGATTTGTATGCTCTGGCGGTGACTTGCTTAATTTTATTAACCCAAAAGGAGTCTCAGGATTTATATGATTCTTATAATAATCGTTGGAACTGGCGATCGGAAATTGAGTTATCAGAACCTTTAGCCTCCGCTTTAGATAAAATGCTGGCCCTATCTCCCTATCAACGGTTTGGTAGTGCCAATGAGGTCTTAGCTTTTTTGCGTTCCCAGTCTATTCAATCAATGAGTCCCTCGACTACCCTCCAGTCTCCCGCCGCTTCTGGTAAATTGGCTTCTGCTGCGACTCCAGCTCAACCATTGGTGAAGACTCTCGTTTTTTCTACTCCAGAATTGTTGAGTATTTCGGTATTTACAGGGTTTGAATCGGTGGTTTTAGCATTAGGTTTAACCAATCTACTGGGAGTCAATGGGATCAGTATGGGGATTTGGGGGGCGGCGATGGGGGGCTTGGTTTATGCTCAATTTCGCCGGTGGATTGAACGGATGGATTTAGTGATTCTGGCGGTGATTTCTTGGGGGATTTTATTATTTGTTCCCCCAGTGCGAGGAACTCATGCCTTAGATGTGATTTTAATTATTCCGGTTTGTGTGGGGGCGGGTTTAGGGTTGATTATGTCTGTTTTTCGATTGATTTCTCAGAAGTTAGTACGATAGAGCATAGAGAGATAATTGGCTCTAAGTCCCTTGTTGAGCGCAACATCATATAGGAATTTAGTATAAGGAGGTTGTCTACAGTAGTGGCTCAAGAACATTGCGATCCGAATGGAATTAGTGTGCCGAATGGTTGTTTTTTTGGTTTACCCTATTCGGTTGAGGAGGCGAAACTGGTGTTTTTGCCGGTTCCTTGGGATGTGACGACTTCCTATGGAGAAGGAGCTGCTCAGGGACCACAAGCGATTTTAGAGGCTTCAGTACAGTTGGATTGGTATGATTTTGATGTGCCTAATGCTTGGAAAGTTCCGTTGGCGACTCTAGGGATTGATGGAGAAATTTTAGCCGAAAATAGTCGGATGAGGGCGATCGCCAAGCAAATTATTGCCCATCTGGAAAAAGGTGGAGCAGTGGACGATCTGGCGATCGCTTCATCTTTAGCAAAGGTCAATCAAGCTTGTGCGGATGTTAATGCATGGGTTTATACTCAAAGTAAGAATTATCTGGAGCAAGGGAAGTTCGTCGCCATTGTCGGAGGCGATCATAGTGTACCCCTGGGATTGATGCAAGCCCTAGGTCAGCAATACGAAAATTATGGCATTTTGCAGATTGATGCTCATGCCGATCTGCGTCCAGCCTATGAGGGCTTTATGTATTCCCATGCGTCAATTATGGATAATGCCCTCAAGATTCCCCAGATAAGTCGTTTGGTTCAGGTGGGAATTCGGGATGTTTGTGAGGCAGAAATAGACAGGGCAAAGGGCGATCGACGCATCGTTATGTTTGATGATTGGCAACTTAAACACAACACCTATGAAGGGATAAATTGGGCGACCCAATGTCAGGAAATTATCTCTCATTTACCCGATCGGGTTTATATTAGCTTTGATATTGACGGCTTGAAACCCTCCTATTGTCCCCATACCGGTACGCCTGTACCTGGAGGATTAGAGTTTAATGAGAGCCTATATTTGATGCGATCGCTCGTTCAAGCCGGTAAAACAATCATTGGGTTTGATATCTGCGAAGTTGCTCCAGGTGAACCAGCGGACCAGTGGGATGGTAATGTGGGAGCCAGAATCCTCTATAAATTAGCCTGTTTGACTGAATTAATGAAGAATTAAATAATTCTGGTTAAAAGCGTTTCTTTACAAGGGTGATATCAATTCAGAGAGAATTTATGAAAAAATAGAGATTTGATCGCCCCAAATGTCTAAGAATTGATGCATTTTTTGGCGCATCCAAGTTAAGGGGTTATTGGCTTGTTGGCCTAGAGCTTTGTTATAACTTTGATAAGCTTGATTGTATTGTTGCAAATGGTGTAGACACACGCCCCGAAACAGGTGTAGGGTTGAATCCTGAGGATTGAGGTTGAGAGCTTCTTCAAAACTCCACAGGGCTTTTTGATAGTGGTGGAGATGGGTGCAAGCGCACCCTCGCTGAATCCAAAGGTCGATGTTTTGTGGATCGAAAATGAGGGCACGGTCAAAATGGGCGATCGCCTCTACATAGTTCCCTTCTTCCACACAGCGCTCGGCTTTTTGGGTATAGTTTTGGCTCATTAACATTCTGGTCATTACTGTATTACCTCGTTTTTTATACCGATTTTCACATATATATTAAGATCCACTATTGAGCGCGACAATTTCATAGACTATATACGCTCGTGCCTATCACTATCTTACGAGAGAAGAAAAATGGGGATAAGGGTATCACCCCCCAAACGGATAGGATAAGTATAGAAATATTATTTATGAGAAAAAACGTAAATTTATTGGTACTTCTTGAGAAATTCAAGAACGATTGGGGCAGGAACCAGGGTATTCGCGCATAAAATCCCGGAAGCGGCAACAGCCGGAACCCCAATACCCGGTAAAGTGCTATCACCAACCCGATATAATCCCAGAATTGGGGTATGGCAACTGGGCCAGGTTCCTTGACCCGGGGCGATCGCCGGCCCGTAGGTTCCCCGATCGCGACGTAGATAATGGGAGTGGGTGAGAGGAGTGCCCACTAGCTCTAAGACAATGCGCTCTCGAATATCCGGAATCACTCGCTCTACAGCCCGATAAAGAGGTTGAGATTTGAGGGATTTGCGATCCTGATACTCGCCATCTCGACTCCATCCGGCAAAGGATTCTAAGGTATAGGCATGAAGACAATGATAACCTTCAGGAGCCAGACTTTTATCCCATACGGAGGGAATAGAAATCATACAAGTATTACCAGGGCTGGTAATATCCACATCGTCAGAATGGACGACTACATGATGGCCCGTTAACCCCTCTAAGCCATCGGCACGAATCCCTAAATGCAGGTGCATAAAGCTTTCTACCGCAGGGGTAGATAACTGTTCTTGGCGGTAGGTCTTGGGTAGATCTTCAGGGTCTAAGAGGTGAGTGTAAGTATCCCAAAGGGTAGCATTAGAAATCACAATGGGAGCCGTTACCCTTTGGTTGCGTCGTAACTGTACCCCTGCCACTCGTCCTTTCTCGATCAAAATTTTCTCGACATGGGCCCCGAGTTTCAATTGGCCACCCCACCGAGTTAATCCCCTCACCAGAGCGTCGATAATGGCTTCACTACCGCCTAAGGGATAGTCTACAACGGAGCGATCGCGCTCCCCTAACATAAAGGCGACTTCTGGGGCTACCGTTCCGTCAGCTTTGAGACCAGAGAGTAAAAAGCATTCGAGATCGATCAACCGTCTCACCCAAGGGTCTTGAACTGTGGAATTTAAGATCTGGCCAACTGAACCGTTAATGATACCTAAATGGGGCAGTAGTTTCCACAAAGCGGGTAAATAGCGCGTGGCCAAAATGGGGAGCAGTTGCCAGTCCGAGCGCAGAGCAATGGTGGGAATCTGGCTCAGAGCTTCGTAGAGTTCCAGTAGCGGTTGTTGAAAGGCGATCAGTTCCTTGGCTCCTTGGGAGGTAATTTGGGCTAAGGCTTCTTGGTAGAGATCGCTCTGGCAATAAATCGGTAAGGTAGCATCCGGAAAATGGTAATGTCCCAAGGGGTCATAGGCGATCGCCTCCACCCGTTCCCCCAAAATCTTCAAGACTTGGCCCAGGGGATTGAGGGAATGGCGATCTCCCAATCCACAATAAAAAGACGGCCCCGTATCAAACCGAAACCCTTGACGGACAAAGCCATGGGCGGCTCCTCCAGGAATCCCATGGCTCTCACAAATAATGACCCGTTTGCCATAGTAAGAGAGCAACGCCCCCGCCACTAATCCCCCAATTCCACTACCAATGACCACCACATCCGCGTCTGACATTATTCCATCCTTAGAGTTCAGTTGTTCCAGAAAAGGGTAACCCCGGGTTTCTCCTATTGCCTATCTATTGCCTCTATCCTTGCATACTTCACATTTACACTATGCAAATTCTCGGAAAATATCAGAAAAAAGTTGCCCTAGATACATAAGTAAACTATAATAGGAAAGATAAGTTTTAATAGCTCTTTAAGTTCAGTTAGCTATTGCCTAAACTCCCTTAAAGAACTGTTAACAAAATACGGTTACTCCCCTAAAACTGGGGTTCTAATCAAAACAGAAAGGCTCAATCAACACCTGAGCAATTCAAACTTCACTCCTATTTTAGAGTTTCAAGAGGCAACAGCGATGAATTTGCGTTATCGCGGCATACAATATCAGCGTACTCTACCTTCTGTAAAGGCTCCTGAAGAAGTCAATCTACCTGAGGAAGTCATTCCCCCATCTCCTTTATCTTCTTCCCTGGATTTACAAACCCTACAGCTCTACAAGACCCTCATCGTCTTGATTGTAGCTTTGATGGCAGGGGTGGCATCATTAGTGACTTAAACTAGCGAGTGGTTACTCTGAATCCCCATTAGACCTCCTGTTCATGTAAACCATTTTTCAATTTACCAGGGATCTAATGGAGTGGAAGAGCCTAGAACAGACGGCGATCGAAATCCTAAAGGGTATGCAGGGCCCCTTTTCGGCCAACTTCAGACATTTTCATAAAAATATCTTGCGAACTTTGAGGTTCAGCATTTTCGGGGGGTTGGCGTTGGAGATAGGTTCCATCAGACTGAAGCTCCCAAGCATGGCGGTTATCGGCAAGCATAACCCCCAAAATCTCTTGCACATCTTTTTGGATCTCTGGATCATCAATGGGGGTAACCGCCTCCACCCGTCGATCGAGATTACGAGGCATCCAATCCGCACTACCAATATAGGACTCTTCAGCACCCTGGTTGTGGAAGTAAAAGATTCGAGCATGTTCTAAAAAGCGACCCACAATACTAATCACGCGGATGGTCTCGCTCACCCCTGGAATTCCCGGTCGTAAACAACACATTCCCCGGACAATCAGATCGATTTGTACACCCGCCTGAGATGCTTCATAGAGGGCAACAATCATTTTAGGATCGACTAAAGAGTTCATTTTCGCCACAATCCGAGCATGATGGCCATTACGAGCATGTTCAATTTCCCGTTCAATCAACTCCATCATCCGCGATCGCAAACTCACCGGAGCCACCAACAACTTACGATAAGATCGTTGTCGAGAATATCCGGTCAAGAAATTAAACAAATCTGTCAAATCTGCTCCTAACTCATCATGGCAAGACAAAATGCCCAAATCTGTATAGAGTTTTGCTGTTTTGGGATTGTAATTACCCGTGCCAACATGCACATACCGCCGCATCTGATCCGAATCCCGACGCACCACCATCACCACCTTCGTATGGGTTTTCAATCCCACCAACCCATACACCACATGCACCCCAGCACTCTCGAGGGTTCTGGCCCATTGAATATTATTCTCCTCATCAAATCGAGCCTTTAATTCCACTAAAGCCACCACTTGCTTCCCATTTTCCGCCGCTGCAATCAAAGCCTTCACAATTGGAGAATCTCCAGAGGTTCGATACAACGTCATTTTGATCGCCAGCACTTTCGGATCGTAGGCCGCTTCTGTAATAAACCGTTGTACCGTAGAAGCAAAAGAATCATAGGGATGATGGAAAAACAAATCACGCTCGCGAATCAGCTCAAAAATACTAATCCCTTCCTCTTGATCCTCAGAAAAAGGATCGGTTTGTAGGGATCTGAGTCCCTGAAAATAATGGGGGACGATAGGAGACCATTCTGGATCTTTAAGATGAGGTAAAGGAAGCCCCATGAAACTCATTAAATCCCCTAGACCGACTAAGCCCTCAACTTCATAAACATCCTCTTCTTTTAAACTCATTTCCTGGATTAACATCTCGCGAATTTTAGGTGGCGTATTGACCATAATTTCCATTCGCACGATTAATCCACCAATGCGACGTTTACGCAATTCCTGTTCCATCGCCAGCAGTAAATCATCGGCTTCATCTTCTTGCACTGATAGATCCGCATTGCGAGTAATCCGGAAAGGATAATATTCTTGGATATTCATCCCCGGAAATAAAGGGTCTAGATTATGGGCAATAATTTGTTCTAATGGAACACCCATCCAACGAATTTTAGCGGGATATTCTGAAGAATAATATAACTCAGGAGGTAAGGCTAAAAAACGAGCCAGTGCCCTCGGAACTTTGACCCGAGCAAAATGATCTTCATCGGTTTCTGGGTCATTGACTAAAACGGCCAAATTGAGGCTGCGGTTAGAAATATAAGGAAAAGGATGGCTGGGGTCAACAGCTAGAGGGGTTAAAACGGGAAAAATTTGCTTTTCAAAATATTTTTGGTAATAGAGGCGTTGCTCTGGAGTGAGGTCAATATAATCAACCAAATAAATCCCTTCTTCAATCAACTTGGGTTTAAGAACTTGGTGAAAATGTTGATGTTGTTTTTCAACGGTTGGATGTAATTGTTGACTAATCTCTAGGAGTTGTTGTTCTGGAGTGCGTCCATCGGGAGTTAATTTATGGACTTCCGCTTCCACTTGTTTTTTTAATCCAGCAATTCTCACCATGAAAAACTCATCGAGATTACTGCTGAAAATTCCGAGGAATTTTAATTGTTCTAATAAAGGAGTTCGCGGATCGAGTGCTTCATGTAAAACTCGTTTGTTAAACTCCAGCCAACTGAGTTCTCGATTCAAGTAGTATTGGGAATCTTTGAGATTTAAAGGTGGGGTTGTTTTCTTAGATTTAGCCATTATCAATAAGTGAATTAACAGAGCAAAGTTAACCCCGTATCCCACGATATGAAAATTGTTTTTTTCGGTGAGGTGGGGGATTGGCTTGTATTTTACCTTATTCAGAGAGAAGTACAAAAACTAGAGTTTAAGGGAGTAAGTGAGAAGATAATCTGCTAAATCTGAGCCGATCCCAGATAATGGCTTGCTCGGCTTGGCTGAAGGAGAAACAGATACCGATCCATAGGATTAACCGGCGATCGCCGAAATCCCGAAAACATGGCCTTTCCAAGCGGCAATATCTAAATAGAGTCCTTGGCTGGATAACTCCTCCCCTTGTCGTTCATAATAGGCGGTGCTGATTAAATCTTGAAGAGCATAGGAAACCGGTTGCCAATCCCAGGGAATATGGACATAGCATTGTCCGGGATAGGGTGCATAATTCACTACAACCAACACCTGTTCATGGCGATCGTTGTGCCAACCAAAGGCAATAAAATTAGCCCAAGTGCCGTTATATTCCCATGCAGGAGAGCAGTCCAAGAGCTGCCAGTTCCCTTCCCGCAGTACAGGATGAGACAAGGATTGTAGCAGTTGCTCATAGAAGTGTTCTAAAGCAGGATTGGAGACTTGTTTAGCACTGCGACACAGATGGATAGAAACTTTTTGTGTCCATCCTTGCAACTGCCCATGGTGGAAAAATCGGAGTCCAGGACACAGATAGGTCAACAGAGCCGCTGCTTGATGACTGCCCAAGGGAAATATGCCCGCAGCGCGGGGTTCATCATGGTTTTCCAGGAAGCGTACAGAGCGCTCTTGATAGTCTAAGGAGGCACTAAAATGTTCGCGGACGGGATGGGCTTGTTGGCTATGGAGGCGATCGTAGAGGCGCTTGTCGTAGGTATAATCAAAGCCTTGTTGTTGCAGCGTCCATTCTAAACCCCAATAGACTTCCGCCATGAAGGTAAAGGTGGGGTGTTGTTGTTTTACGGTCTGGATGGCTGAGGGCCAAAAGGAGTGGGCAATAATGCCCCAAGTACGATGAAAAATGTCTGGCAGGATTAACATGGCCATGTCACAGCGTACTCCATCACAGACTTGGGCAATGGAGAGTAATTCATCGGTCATAGCTGTTAAGACTGCAGGGTGACCATAGTTGAGTTGTAAGGTATCCGGCCAACCGGTAAAGTAGGGGTCTCGACCATGGGCGAAGATGCCTTGGTGAGGAATTTCCGTGTAGTTTTGGGGTTCTCGTTGGCGATCTTCTGGGCTTCCTTGGATATAGAAATCCGGATGCTCTTGTATCCAGGAGTGATCGGGGGCAGTGTGGTTGGGGACAAAATCGAGCATCAGTTTGAGACCCCGTTGATGGAGGCGATCGCCAAATTCTTTCAGAGCAGATGGATCGCCAAAGCTGGGATGCAGTTGATAGGCTTTGATCGCAAAACAAGAGCCACAAATATCGCTCTCGGTTAGATCGGGCAGGAGTTCTTTATATTCCCTCACCCAGTCGGGGTTGGTGCGCGAGACTTCTCGTCCTAGGGTTCCCGTTTCCCAGATTCCTAAGGCATAAATCCAATCAAACCCTAGCTTCGCCCATCGATCGAGTTCGCGATCGGGAATATCGTTGAGGGTGGCTGGATGGTTTAATTCTTGGGAGAGATTATGGAGCCGCAGACAGATATTGAGTTGGTAAAGGGTTGGATTCACAGTAAAAGATATTAAAGGGTGTTGAATCAGACAAGCGTATAGTGAAGCAAGACTTAAGTTTCTGGATTTATTGTATCGTGGTGTACTGCACAAAGGCGCGCGATCGATATGAGACGTATGGATCTTGAGGCTAATCCCGATCGATGGGGAGTAAGTTTGAACAAAGAAAGGTGCAACTTGCACTTGAGTGGCGCAATCGGTACGATTGATGTCGGCGATCTCTAGCATCAGTGATGCCCAGAGATACACTCTAGTGCATGATTCAATGGCATTGATAAAACTTTCCCCATGAATGACCCTCTTTCAGTTTCCCAATCTATGCTTAAACCTCGTCATCAGAGGAAAAAATTGTTTTTGAAATTGGCTCTCCTGTTAACAATGCTCTCATTTGCCTACAAAGGAATTAGGAGTTATTTTCAAGAACCTGACGCGATTTTAGTCTTGGGAGGTTCGGTAGTCCGGGAACAGTTTGCGGCTGATTTTGCTCGCCAGCATAGTCATTTGGATATCTGGATTTCTGGGGGAAGTAATCCAGAATATGCACAATGGCTATTTGCGGAAGCGGGGATTAGTTTGCGGCGACTCCATTTAGATTATGAAGCGGTGGATACGGTGACGAATTTCACGACTTTAGTCGATGAGTTTAAGGCTAGGGGAATTGATAGTGTTTATTTAATTACTTCAGACGATCATATGCGCCGCGCTCAAGTCATTGGCCAAATTGTGTTTGGCAGTCGGGGGATTGAATATAAACCTTTATCTGTACCTTCTGGACGAGCACCAGAACCGATGGAAAAAGTTTTTCGGGATGGGGCAAGGGCCATTTTATGGGTAATGACGGGAAAAACTGGATCGAGTTGGAGAGACTGGTTTTGAAGAATTCAAGAGAAAAACGCTAGTGGGTAGGGAATAAAGAGTAATGCAGTAATTCTAGGTTCTGATGATGATTGCCATTCGTGCCTATTGCCTATTACTTTGTGCCGGTCTTCTACAACAAGTCTATGACCTAAATTGGGTGAAAATTCACCAGGTTTGATACGGTTTGCCCTCCTGTGTCAAAGGGTTCCAACCTTTAGGATAAGAGCAGTAGAAATCACTTACCCAAGGTCAACAGGAGGGTAACTATGATCGCGATGATGCATGTCCAACCGATGGAACAAAAAACACTCTATCAACCGGCGATCGCCTGGCAAATCACATCCGAAGGTCTGATGCTGCACGTTGAAGCACCGGGAATTCAAGCCAAAGATCTCGATATTGAAGCAACAGAAAAAACCCTAACCGTGCAATGGACTCGTCATCTTCGTTCTGACTCGGTTGCTCTCTATTCTGAAGTGAAGTATGGGCAATTTCGGCGCTCTGTAGCTCTACCGTTTGCCATTGAGCGCGATCGCATCGAGAGCCAATTAAAGCACGGCATCCTGACTCTGAACCTGCCCAAAAAGCAAAAACCCCAACCGGTCAAAATCACCTTGGGTAAATCGACTCTCTCTCAACCCGAACCCACCCCCTTAGAAACACCCGTCAGTTTAGACGAAGACCCTTGGGCAGCTTAAGTGCAACTGCTCCCCAGGTTCGGTAAACCGCCCTTCATCGCAAGGGCAAACCCCCCTCAGTATAGGGCCAGAGGTCTTTATACTGAGAACGGCCCATCCTCAAAGCAAAAGATTTATAGAGCGCTCTCAGGCCCAGGCCGGAATCCTTAGTAGTTAGTAAAGTTGGAGTGCAAAAACTCTTATGGCTAAAGTAGTTGGAATTGACTTAGGAACAACAAACTCTTGTGTGGCAGTAATGGAAGGGGGAAAACCCACTGTTATTGCTAACGCAGAAGGTGGACGCACCACTCCTTCTGTCGTTGCTTATGCTAAAAATGGCGATCGCCTCGTCGGACAAATTGCCAAACGGCAAGCCGTAATGAACGCCCAAAATACCTTCTATTCCGTCAAGCGATTCATCGGCCGGCGCTACGACGAAGTCGGAACCGAATCCACCGAAGTTTCCTACGAAGTCATCAAAGAAGGCAACAACGTCAAACTCAACTGTCCTGCTGCCGACAAAAAATTTGCCCCCGAAGAAATCTCCGCCCAAGTCCTGCGTAAACTCGTCGATGATGCCAGCAAATACCTCGGCGAAACCGTCACCCAAGCCGTCATTACCGTTCCCGCTTACTTCAACGACTCCCAACGGCAAGCCACCAAAGACGCAGGTAAAATTGCTGGAGTTGAAGTCCTGCGGATTATCAACGAACCCACAGCCGCATCCCTAGCTTATGGATTAGACAAAAAGAGCAATGAAACCATTCTCGTCTTTGACTTAGGGGGGGGAACCTTCGACGTATCGATCCTAGAAGTAGGCGACGGTGTATTTGAAGTCTTATCCACCTCTGGAGATACTCACCTGGGTGGGGATGACTTCGATAAGAAAATTGTTGATTATCTGGCTGCAGAATTCCAGAAAACCGAGGGGATTGACCTGCGTAAGGATAAACAAGCCCTGCAACGGTTAACCGAAGCGGCTGAGAAAGCTAAAATTGAACTCTCCAGCGTTACTCAAGCAGAAATTAACCTACCCTTTATTACCGCTACCCAAGAGGGCCCCAAACATTTAGACTTGACTCTAACACGGGGTAAATTTGAAGATTTATGTGGAGACCTGATTAAGCGCTGCGCCATCCCTGTAGAAACAGCCCTCAAGGATGCCAAACTGGATAAATCTGCCATTGATGAAGTGGTACTGGTTGGAGGTTCCACTCGGATGCCTGCGGTTGGAGAAGTGGTGAAGAAAACCCTTGGTAAGGAACCCAACCAAACCGTAAACCCCGATGAAGTGGTGGCTGTTGGCGCTGCCATTCAAGCTGGGGTATTGGCTGGGGAAGTTAAAGATATTCTGCTGCTGGACGTAACTCCCCTGTCCCTTGGAGTGGAAACCCTCGGTGGTGTAATGACCAAGATTATTCCCCGTAACACGACTATTCCTACCAAGAAATCGGAAACCTTCTCTACCGCAGTTGATGGTCAAACCAATGTAGAAATTCATGTTCTGCAAGGGGAGCGGGAAATGTCAACTGACAACAAGAGCTTGGGAACCTTCCGCTTGGATGGTATTCCGGCGGCTCCCCGTGGTGTTCCCCAAATTGAGGTGACATTTGATATTGATGCCAATGGTATCTTGAATGTGACAGCTAAGGATAAGGGAACGGGTAAGGCTCAGTCGATTAGTATTACCGGAGCTTCGACACTCGATGAGCGGGAAGTCGATCGGATGGTGAAAGAAGCAGAAGCGAATGCCGATGCGGATAAGGAGCGGCGCGAGAAAATCGATCGCAAGAACCAAGGGGATCAACTCTGCTATCAAGCTGAGAAGCAGATGGAGGAACTCGGTGATAAGGTTCCCGCAGAAGATAAAACCAAGGTCGAAGGTTTGGTTAAAGACTTGCGTGAGGCGATCGCCAAGGAGGAGGATGAGAGCATCCAATCTCTGACCACTGAACTGCAACAAACCCTCTATGCTATTGGTAGCAGTGTCTATCAACAGGCTGGCGGTGATGAAGCTGGCGCACCAGGTGCTGATGCTCCCCCTCCTGGAGGTGATGCCGGTTCCAATGGTCCTGATGATGATGTAATTGATGCTGAGTTCTCGGAAACGAAGTAATTTTTCTATGATTTCTGAGTCAAAGCGTGTAATCGCTTAAAATCAGGTATAGGGGGCGCTGCCCCCTATTTGGGTTAAACACAGTCTAAAGGCAAGTAATTTTCCAGTTAACAAGGGGTTCTCAGCTCCTTGCTTCTCAAGGAGCAATTAATGTAAGCATCTGAGTAAAAGGATATAGGTCTACCATGGAAAAAATGGAAAATTTCTCATTACTTGCAGGACGAGCATTTCTGGTTGCTATTTTTCTCAGATCTGGGATTCAGAAAATTCTTGGCTTTAGTGGCACTGCATCAGTGATAGCGTCCAAAGGAATTCCTGTCCCAGAATTCTTCTTAATTTTTGCCATTCTATTTGAGTTGATTGGTACAATATCGATTCTCGTGGGTTATAAGTCTCGGTGGGGAGCGCTGCTTTTGATGATCTTCCTAATCCCCACTACCTTAATATTTCATCTTGACTTTTCGGATCAAAGTCAGGTCATCGCATTTATGAAAAACTTATCGATTTTGGGAGGACTCCTCATTATTTTCTCACAAGGTTCGGGTCCTTTGAGTTGGGATTCCAGAGAAAGTAAATGAGGGAGGATCTAAAGAGCGATTGTCTCCTAACTTATTTTCGTATTAATTATAGTTGATTTGATTAACAGTGAGACAGGATTGTAGGGGCGAAAAATTTTTCGCCCCTACAGATACCGCATCTCTCAGTACAGGACAAAAGTGG
>DDLS01000081.1 GCA_002340255.1 Cyanobacteria bacterium UBA2566 | reverse complement strand
CAGGAGTCCATTGCGGCTCATAAGCCGGTTCATATGCTGGCTCATAAGCCGGTTCATATGCTGGTTCTGTCCATTCGACTTCAGGAACCGCATCATAAGCAACCGGATCAATGGAGTCTTGTTCGTAGGCAGCGCCTCGATTGGGAGTCCAAACCATGCTAGCACTGAGTAAACCTAGGGCCCCTAACCAACCGAGTCCTTGCATGAGCAGGGAACGGTGACAGGTGAGGCAAAATAAAGTGCGGGTATATTGGCGATCTGGGCTGGGATTTGGAGTGGGTGTTGTCTTATCCGTACTCATCTGAATTCGTTGGCGGTTAAGTGTTTTCACGATTAGTGGCTCGATTTGTATCCCATTATTGGGTCTCTGACAAGTTTTATCATATATTTCTTAACTTCTGTAGGAGTTCTTATAACCTAATTGAATTTCGCCAGGGTTGAAGAGGACTTGGGAGGAGTTCAGGTCAATACAGAGCTGACCTGTCTCCGTAATACCTCGAATCTTGCCGTTTTGTCCTTGGATACTGATGGGTTGCCCAACATGGGTCAGCAGTTGATTGTAGGCAGAGATGAGAGTTGCTCCTTTTTTCCGATCGCTCGCCTCGTATCCGGAGATTAATCCCCTTAAGATTAGGGCTAAAAGATCTTCTAGATAAGTGAGATCGCTGGTAACCGATCGCTCGTTGAACCCTTCTTTGAGGCTAATTCCCGGTTCAGGTACTGGGTTTTCCCAATTTATCCCCACCCCAACAACAGCCTGGTGAATCTGGTTTTGATGCACGCGAGTTTCGGTGAGAATACCTCCCACTTTTCTTTGATTAAGGATTAAGTCATTGGGCCATTTGATTTGTATGGGGAGTTGGGTTTCTGAGTTGTCGGGTTGATGATATTGACGCAAGAGAGTGGCTATTCCCCAAGCGCTACTAATGGTGAGCAATAGCGCTTTCTCAGTGGGCAATTTAGGGGCGATCGCCCAAGACAGATATAGCCCTCCATCACCAGAAGACCACGATCGCCCCCATTGTCCTCGCCCAGAGGTTTGCTGCCTGGCGATCGCCACTGTACCAGTTGGGGCACCTTCCCTGAGCAGTTGCCACAGGGTTTGATTCGTCGATTCTAGGGTCTCGAATGGGTGGATAGGCGGCAGGGGAAGAGGTTCTAGATTTAATTGGTTGGCGATTTTTTCCCAGGTTTGGTGAATTCGGTCTTGATTCAGGTTCATTTAGTTAAGGCTGAAGTCGCATATTCTGTCATTTCTTTACCCTTTAGGTTAATTATTAATGCAAAATATTGGTCTTCTTTTTAACGCCAAACCCGCATCTAATTACAAGCGACTACAAAGATTTTTTCGAGGGTTTGACCTCGATTATACTGAAATCGCCCAGATTATAGTCTGTTGGATGCACATACCCCAACCTTGGGTTTTGAGTGTAGACCGTACCAGTTGGGAATTAGGAAAGCATTGCTACAAATCCTCACCTTGGGTATTATCGATCAGGGAGTTGCCATGCCCGTATTGTGGTGGATACTGGAAAAGAAAGGCAATAGTAACAGCGATCAGAGAATGAGATGGCTCGAAGCCTTTCATCGTCTCTTCCCTGAGGCTGAGATTGCCTTCATCTGTGGGGACCGAGAATTGATCGGACAGGCTTGGGTGAGGTACTTGCTTTGAGAACCGTCTCTGGCTTTCCGACTGCGAATTCGACAGAGCGATCGCATTGAACATAAAGGAAAGTATTTACCCGCTCGAGTGCTTTTTGTTCATTTGAGAAAGGGGGAATCTCAACAATTACAAGGGGTCTATACTTCTCAGCATGTCACAAGGGTTTTCTGATTTCTGAAGTGTTACCCTTTCTGTAACCAACAGAAGACTTGCCTATTGCCTATTGCCTAATAACAGTAAAAACTGTTCTCAGTAACCTCAATTCAACAAAATCTTATTAATCATACCACTCGTAGAAGTGGCTACTTCAATCTGAATCAGTTCTAGACGACAACCACAGGCTCTAACGACTGGCATTTCCGGTAAAGTTTCTGGTGTATAGTCTCCTCCTTTGGCATAAATATCAGGTTTTAGGGTTTCAATTAAGGGAATAGCCGTTAAAGAGTCAAAAATGATCGCCCCGTCAACAGGTTTTAAGCCCATCACCAGTTCTGCTCGTTGAGATTCAGGTACAATGGGGCGATTGGGTTTGAGGTTGCCCACGGAGCGATCGCTATTAATGCCAACAATGAGCGATCGCCCAAACGACTTTGCCTGTTGTAAATACCGTAAATGACCAATATGAAGCAAGTCAAAGCAGCCATTCGTTAGAACCAACGGCCGCCAATTTTGTGGAGAGGCTATAATTTGGGTTTCTAATTGCTCAAGGGTAAATATCATAAGACCCATTATCAAAGATTAACACTGAGCTTTATCGCCGAAAACCGTACTCAAGGGTAAAAAACTGAGGATTTAAAAAGGTGACCTTATCGTCTCAACCACCAGTGTAAACCCCAGCCGATCGCAAAGCCTAATCCCCCAAACCGCACCGCTTGCCAAAAGGGTTCTTTGACCGTTAACCAGGACAGGAGGCGACTTTCTAGCTCTACTTCCAAGGTTGCTATTTGTTCTTTAATGTGTTTAAGTTCCGTTTGCAGTTGCCCTAACCGGTGCTGAAGATCCTGTTTTTGCTGCTGTCCTTCTTTGACTTGGGTATACCGTTGTTTGAGACTTGATAGGCTCTCTTCTAAGTCCATCAAGCTCTGTTCCCAGTCAGGTTGGGGATCGGTTTCAGAGGGGGGAGAGCGATCGTCGGACATGGGAGAATGCTTTCAGAGGAAGACAGAGGGACACGGAAAATGGGATGATTTTTGGAATTTAGGACTATTCCGTTACAATCAAGAACAACGGTATTCTATCAAGGTTATCTGCTCCAATGTCTAATTTTTCCACTACACAGACCCCGATCGCCGATCGCCTCTCAGATCTGACGACTCTGGAGATTGCACAAGTCTTAGCTCAACGGTTAGCCATTTCTTCAGCCGATTGGCATAAGCTCAAGTCTAACCGTACCGCGAGGGCCCAGGAACAGGCGATCGCTGCTCTAATTTTCCTATTAAAAAACCAAAAAGAAGAAGCACTTCCTCGACTGCAACAAGCTACCGGTTGGCTCGATCGCTCTATTAGCGCTCCTCCTTGTCCCGATCATCGCTAAAGCTTGGACTATCTCCAACTTTTGCACAGTCGCAGTTCTCGATCTTCCGGAGACCAATGGACTTGATCGAAAATTTGGTGGAGAATAAACAAACCGCGCCCACATTCGGACTCATGCTCAGGAAGCCCCGCCGAGTCAACGGGAATACAGGAACAGTTCTCCCTGCTTTGGCATCCTTGATCTGAAATCACCCACCAGTGATAGCCTTCGGATACTGAAAACCTCACAGAAACTTGCTTACCCGGATCGAGATTATTACCATGTTTAGCTGCATTTACCAGGGCTTCTTGTAGTCCGAGTCTAACCTGTGCTTGCCAGTCGAGAGGCACATGGGAAGGGATGTGAGTGAGGAGTAGATCGAGTACAGGACACAGGTACAACGTAGAAGCGAAACTAATGGTATTCCATTGCCGGCGCACGGGACGAGGTGAAATAGCAATCACAACTTCAAATCCTTAATCATTACAAAGGGACAGTATCTGAGCGGAGCAAATAGCATGGTTTTGAAAGTCAGATGACCTGAGTGTAAATGGCGATCGCGTTAACCTAATTTTGATGATTCATAAGAAATTAAAAGCTTTTCCTCGATTAAAATGATGGGTTGACGGTTCAATTGGTGAGGCTTTGATTAATATTTTAGTTCTCCATTCGCATCACCTAGATTGGGAAGAATTGGGGGTTAGCAATTGCTCCAGAAAGGATAAATTAAAGTTCTTCTACTATCTAATTATATCAAAACGGCTTTAAAAAGACATCCGTGTAGCAGATATATCCAGGACGATCAAAGAATCTGTAACCGAATTTCATGACCCGTTATACTATAATTAAGGATCTTTTCCTTGCTTCATTTTGGCAACACAAGTGGTTATTCAGGACAAGAAAGTTCTCAATATTACTTTGAATCCTACATTTTATCGGGCCAGCGAACCTCATGATTTCATCCACCCTTCTTCCTCCTTCCGTCAATCTTGAGTCAGTTAGATTAGAAATTCGAGCCTTACAGCCTGAACTGGTCCAATGGCGAAGGCAAATTCATCAATGTCCTGAGCTGGGTTTTGAGGAATATTTGACCTCAGCTTTTGTGTCAAAACTGCTGACCCGATGGGGGATTGAGCATCAAACGGGGATTGCCGGAACTGGTATTGTCGCCACCCTTACCGGCCAAACCCCTGGCCCTGTTTTAGCGATTCGCGCTGATATGGATGCTTTACCCATTAACGAACTCAATCGAGTTCCGTATCGATCGCAGCATGAAGGTAAAATGCACGCCTGCGGCCATGACGGTCATACGGCGATCGCCCTAGGAACTGCCCACTATTTAGCCAAACACCGGCAGAACTTTTCCGGAACCATAAAAATCATTTTCCAGCCCGCAGAGGAAGGGCCAGGGGGTGCTAAACCCATGATTGAAGCCGGGGTGCTAAAAAACCCTGATGTCGATGCCCTCATCGGTCTGCACCTGTGGAATGTCCTACCCATGGGTAAAGTTGCCCTTCGCAGCGGCCCATTTATGGCAGCCGTAGAATCGTTTAAACTCTTGATTATGGGCAAAGGCGGCCATGGAGCCATGCCCCATCAAACCATAGATTCAGTCATGGTCAGCGCTCAAATTGTCAATACGCTCCAGACGATTGTCTCCCGCAACGTCAACCCCTTACAATCGGCTGTCGTTACTATTGGAGAACTCCATGCAGGGACTCGCCATAACGTCATCGCAGATACGGCCAAACTGAGCGGAACGGTCCGCTATTTTGATCCCCAATTCCAAGGTTATCTACAAGAGCGGATTGAACAAACGATAGCTGGAATCTGCCAGATCCATGGTGCAACCTACGATCTCAACTACTGGCAGCAATATCCAGCCGTCATTAACGATCGCCGCATGTCCAGTTTTGTATATTCTGTCGCCCAAGGAGTCGTAGAAACCTCCAATGAACTCCTGCCCGACTATCAAACCCTAGCGGCCGAAGATGTCTCTTTCTTCCTGCAACAGGTTCCTGGATGCTACTTCTTTCTGGGATCGGCCAACCCAGAGCGAGATCTTGCCTATCCCCATCACCATCCCCGGTTTGACTTTGACGAGATTGTATTACAGATGGGGGTAGAACTCTTTGTACGCTGTGCCGAGGAGTTTGGCAGGAGTTTCCCGCTCTAGGAGAAGATAGCGAGATAGAAATAACCTCCTATTCCCTATTCCCCGATCGACAAGAGAGACCAGCAGAAGGACACTGATAGGCTTGGGAAATCGCCTCTAGAACAGCAATCGCTAAAGGGCCTTTCGCCCACAGCTCAACCCGTCTTTGGTTTTCCTGATAACTCAAATCCAAAATCAACACCTCTGGCGGAGAATAGGGCAACTTCTCCGCCCACTCAATGGCTACAATACCCAGAGGGACTTCTACACCTTCCCAATATAATTCTGGATTCAGGCTAGGCACTTGGGCGGGACTGAGGCGATAGAGATCGAAATGGTAGAGAGGCACTCTGCTATCAAGATATTCATTAATTAAGGTAAACGTGGGACTGTCAATGAGATCCTCAATACCGAGTCCCTTACCGAGTCCCTGAATTAACGTCGTTTTCCCCGTACCCAAATCCCCATTGAGAAGGACAACACTTCCGGGGGCTAGAATTTGACCGAGTTTGATCCCCAATTCTTCAGTGGATTGAGCATCAGGCAGGTCAAGAGAAAGATGCATAGTTGAAAGTTAATGGTTGAGAGAATGGATGTTATCGGCGACGCTGTTGTAGTTGTTGATAAACCGCCTTTAAGGGCACACGATGATAGGCAAGGGCAACCAAGGTGTGATAAAACAAATCGGCCACTTCTGAGGCAATAGATTCAGGATCGTCGTCCTTACAAGCCATGACCACTTCTGCTGTTTCCTCACCCAGTTTCTTTAGAATTTTATTATCCCCATCGGCCAATAATTTACAAGTATAGGATTCTGGGGTAGGACGATCGCGGCGATCGCAAATTACCTCATACACTTGAGAGAGCATATCCGCAGGGGGCGCAGTAATGGTTCCTTCCACCTGATGAAAACAACTGCGCTCTCCCGTATGGCAAGCAATATCACCAATTTGCTCGACTCCAATTAACAAAGCATCGCTATCACAATCATAACGAAGAGATCGTACCTTCTGGAGATGACCCGACGTTGCCCCCTTATGCCACAACTGGGAACGGGAACGACTCCAAAACCAGGTTTCTCCCGTCTCCAAGGTTTTTTGTAGGGATTCCTGATTCATCCAAGCCATCATCAGCACCGTACCATCAAGATCGTCTTGAACAATGGCAGGAACCAAACCTCGATCATTATATTTAATGCGATCGACCGGGATCGCCTGGGAAGGAAAAGACTCAACAGACATAAAACTTAATCAATTACCCCAACAAACAACAGATCGCTTGCAGTAGCTCTAAAACCCTTGTAAGCATCCTTACTCAATCTTACCCCTTCTCTAACGGAGGAAGTGATGAAGGAGCTAAGTTTTAGTGTAATCTAGCCCTTATTGCTAAAAAACACTTGAGCATTTAGCCCAAAATTATCCGTATTTTCGCGCCTGGAGATTACCTTGACTGTAACACCACTAAACACCACCAAATCTCAAGAAATCTTTACTGCCGCCCAAACCCTGATGCCTGGAGGAGTCAGCTCTCCCGTGCGGGCGTTCAAATCTGTGGGCGGCCAACCTATTGTTTTTGACCGTGTAAAGGGAGCCTATATCTGGGATGTCGATGGCAACCAATATATTGATTATGTAGGCACTTGGGGCCCCGCTATTTGCGGTCATGCCCATCCAGATGTAATTAAAGCGCTGCACGAATCCCTAGACAAAGGAACCAGCTTTGGCGCTCCCTGTGCCCAAGAAAATATCCTCGCGGACATGGTAATTAACGCCGTTCCCAGCATTGAAATGGTTCGGTTTGTCAACTCTGGAACCGAAGCCTGTATGTCCGTCCTGCGACTGATGCGAGCCTTTACCGGACGGGAAAAAATCATCAAATTTGAAGGCTGCTACCATGGCCACGCCGATATGTTCCTGGTTAAAGCCGGTTCTGGGGTCGCGACCCTAGGCTTACCGGACTCTCCAGGAGTTCCTAAATCCACCACCACCAATACCCTCACCGCCCCCTACAATGACCTAGAAGCGGTGAAAAAACTGTTTAATGACAATCCTGACGAAATTGCTGGAGTCATCCTAGAACCCGTCGTAGGTAACTCTGGCTTTATTCCCCCAGATGCGGGATTTTTAGAAGGATTGCGCCTGCTCACTCAAGACCATGGTGCTTTATTGGTTTTTGATGAAGTAATGACCGGATTTCGGATTTCCTACGGTGGAGCGCAAGCCAAATTTGGTGTAACACCTGATTTAACAACCTTGGGTAAGGTCATTGGTGGCGGATTACCGGTTGGAGCCTATGGCGGTCGTAAGGAGATTATGTCCCTCGTCGCTCCGGCTGGCCCCATGTATCAAGCGGGAACCCTTTCTGGTAATCCTCTGGCAATGACGGCTGGGATTAAAACCCTAGACATCTTGAATAAGGAGGGCCAGTATGATGTTTTGGAGAAGATTACTAAAAAACTGATTGATGGCTTGCTCGCTATTGCCAAAGAAACCGGCCATGAGGCTTGCGGCGGTTCTATTAGTGCCATGTTTGGCTTCTTCTTTACAGCCGGCCCTGTCCATAATTTTAGCGATGCGAAACAGTCGGATACCGCTAAGTTTGGCCGCTTCCATCGGGGAATGTTAGAGGAGGGCATTTATTTAGCGCCTTCTCAGTTTGAGGCTGGGTTTACGTCTTTGGCTCATACAGAGGAAGATATTGACAAGACTCTAGAGGCGGCTCGGAAAGTGATGAGTACTCTTTAGGGGTTGCCGTTGATCTCCTTTTGTCAGTCAATGGATAGTGGAGTGTCTCAGCTAAAGTGGTGGATTAGAAAAATCGGTTCGTTGTTGCACTAAAGCGCTAGAATGTTCAAAGCGCTAAAGCGCAACAATATCCCTCCTTTAGCCAGTGTCCTTACGCTTTTTTTCTGTCCTCAGCAATACGCCTCGACTGTTGCGCTTAGTTTGGTCTGCGAGTCCGCGGTGGCTACTCTTGTCTTTGCTGACCACCCTGAGCGCTTCAGTATTACCTGCGATCCAGCTTTATATTGGTAAGCTGATTATCGATCGCATCCTGAATACCATTGGACTACCCAGTTCCGAGTGGTCTCCCATCTTTATCTTGGTGTTTACGGTCTTTTTGCTGCATCTGTTGAGTGATAGCCTCAAGTCATTATCGACTTATACTGCTCAAATTTTAGGCGATCGTTTTAATCTCTACGCCAGTCAACTCCTGCTTAAACAAGCCGTTTACTTAGATTTAGCCCATTACGAACTGCCCGAATTTTACGATTTGTTAAGCCGGGCCCAACAAAGCGGTAGCACTTATCCCGTTCGTGCCCTAACCTACTTCACCACCTTTGTCGGCCAAGGTCTGAAATTATTCGCCCTATTGGGCCTGATTATTAGCTTTAGTCCCCTGGCAACGGTTATATTGCTGCTCAGTGCCCTACCTGCATTTATGATTAGTGTCCAATTTTCAGGTCGGCGCTTTAGAGTCCTCCGCAAACAAACTCAGAGTGGTCGATTTGCCGATTATTTACAGCAAGTTTTAACCCATCAAGATTTTGTCAAAGAAATTCGTCTGTTTAATTTGAGCGATCACCTATTAAAGAAATGGCGAGAGATTCGCTGGCAGTTTAATGCAGAAATAGAAGAAATGTCTCGCCAGCAAGTCGTTGCCCTACTCAGTTCGACTCTGATCTCTAAACTGGGATTTTATTTGACTTATTTTTGGATTGTTGCGGCAACCCTGAGTGGTGAAATTACGATTGGTTCCTTGACGATGTATTCGGGGGCATTTCGTCAATCTCAAACAGCGATTCAAGGACTGCTCGAAGAAATTGCGAAATTATATGAAGTGAATCTGCATGTTAGCCAGTTTTTTGATTTTTTAGCCCTTCAACCTTATGTGATCAACCCCAAAAATGCCCAACCCTTTCCTTCTCCTTTGCGCCAAGGATTAACGTTCAAGAATGTCAGCTTCACCTACTCAGGAGCGAGCAAACCCACCTTAAAGAATATTAATTTATCCATTGCACCACAGGAAAGTATTGCTTTAGTCGGCATGAATGGAGCCGGGAAAACGACTTTACTCAAGCTGTTGACCCGGTTTTATGATGTCACGTCTGGAGAGATTACGATTGATAATATTCCCATCACTCAATTAAATCTGAAGGAATTACGGCAGAATATTGGAGTGATTTTCCAAGACTTTGCCCGTTATCATTTGAGTGTCAGTGATAACATTGGGTTTGGTAACATTGATGAATATAATAATCGCGATCGCATTCGCAAAGCCGGGATTGATTCTGGGGCGGATAGTGTAATTCAAGGATTAGACCATGGGTATGAAACCTTGTTAGGAAAAATCTTTCCAGGAGGAAGTGAATTATCGGGGGGACAATGGCAAAAAGTGGGGTTGGCACGGGCGTTTATGACTCCCGCACAAATCCTGATTTTAGATGAACCGACGGCTGCTTTAGATGCAATATCTGAATATGACCTCTTTCAGCGTTTCCGAAAATTGGCATCGGGTAAAATGACCTTCTTGGTTAGTCATCGATTTTCTACTGTACGCATGGCCGATCGCATCATTGTCCTTGAGCAGGGGTCAATTCGAGAAATGGGTAGCCATGAGGAACTGATGGATTTGAATGGCATGTATGCCCAGATGTTTCGACTACAATCGTCTACCTATGAAATTTAGACGCGAGTGCAATCAATTTTTTAGCGTTGGAGGGTCAATCGGGTCTAACGATTTTGAGCCGCATTTTCTCTGAATGTTCTGCGAACTCAGGTTATCAGGTTAAGATAGACAGAGCAAATTGAAGGCAACTATGAAAGGTAAAGGTTAACCTGATGAGGAAATCCCTATTTCAGGGGTCAGGAAGTTGGTTGTTTTTCCTCACCCTGATTGCTGTATTAATGGCCTGGAACTGGCGACTGGTATTGGCAACCGGTTTAGGGATGACGATGATGGTGGTTCTCTATCGGATGCAATCCTGGAACTGGGAATGGCGATGGGCCCAAATGCGACGCTGGGTAACTGGGCCGAATCGTCAGTTGGCATTCGCGGTTACGGGTGGTGGTGGGGTAACTTTAGTTACTTATATGGCGATCGCGGTCTGGATAGAGGCGGAAAATGGTTGGATAGCTGCCAGCCAAATTCTGGAAGGATTGGGCATTTTAGCCATTTTAGGGCTGCTAGTGGGACGATCGCTTCTTTTCCAGTATAAGCAGCAAGAACTGGAGCTAGATCGAGTCCTGACGGATTTAACTCACCCCGAACCTCTACTACGGTTGTTGGCAGTGCGTCGGGTGAATCGGTTGCTCTATACCCGCTCTGGACAAAAAGAGTCGGAGATGATTTTTAATGCCCTGCGATTGATGCTCAGTCGCGAACAAGAACCGGTGGTGCGCGAGTCCCTTTTGCAGAGTCTGAAGGGAATGCAATCCCCTTTATCTATGGATTCCTCTGCTCGTCGTCCCCTGTCTATTCCCTTAAATCTAGAGTCTAAATCTTCACCGACCACACCCCCATTAAAATATCCCCAGTCTCCTGAAATCCGTCGTCGCCAGTCTTTTTGACAGACGCTTCAACTGTTGTGGTCGAATCAAAAACCTATTCTAGGGATAGAAAACAAATACCAATGGTAGCCGAATCGGATACAGAATGGTTAGACTGAACTGATCCATTGGCCTAGGTTGCTCGGTACAATGAACAACGACTTCATCGTTGATAAACACTCCATGCGATCGCAGTATTCTCCCCGTCGAACCAAGATTGTTGCTACCATTGGCCCAGCTACCAGCAGTGCAGACGTGCTTCGCCAGTTGATTTTAGCGGGCGCAACGACTCTCAGACTGAACTTTTCCCACGGAACCCACGAGGACCATCAGCGCAATATCCGTCTGATCCGCCAAGTCTCGTTTGAGCTGAATCGACCAGTGGGCATTTTACAGGATTTACAGGGCCCCAAAATCCGCTTGGGTAAATTCGAGCAAGGATCGGTGGTGCTGAAAAAAGGCGATCGCTTTACCTTAACGAGCGATCGCATCCTGGGCAAGCAAGATATTAGTTTTGTCAGCTATGATCGCCTTGCTGAAGAAGTACCTGTTGGCTCAACCATTCTCCTCGACGATGGTCGGGTAGAAATGAAAGTGGAAGAGATCGATCGAAAAACTGAACAACTTCACTGTCGCGTCACGGTTCCCGGAATCCTCTCCAATAACAAAGGGGTGAACTTTCCAGGCGTTTATCTCTCCGTAAAAGCCTTAACCGACAAAGATCGGGTTGATTTAGCCTTTGGCTTAGATCAAGGAGTAGACTGGGTGGCGCTCTCCTTTGTCCGTAATCCCCAAGATGTTCTAGAAATTAAAGAAATTATCTCCAATGCGGGTAAACAGGTCCCCGCGATCGTCAAAATCGAAAAACATGAGGCGATCGAGCAAATGGACGCAATTCTGAGCCTATCCGATGGCGTGATGGTCGCTCGTGGGGATCTGGGGGTAGAAGTCCCTGCCGAAGATGTACCCATGCTGCAAAAACGCCTGATTGCCACCGCTAACCGTCTCGGTATTCCCGTCATTACAGCAACCCAAATGCTCGATAGCATGGTTAACTCTCCCCGCGCTACCCGTGCAGAAATTTCCGATGTTGCCAACGCCATTCTAGATGGAACTGATGCGGTGATGCTCTCCAATGAAACTGCGGTGGGTAAATTTCCGGTGGAAGCTGTGGCTACGATGGCGCGCATTGCCCAACGGATCGAAAAAGAACCCCATACCCGCAACGCAGAGACCCAAGGTCGTCAGTCCATTCCCAGTGCCATTTCCAAAGGGGTCAGTCGGATTGCGGAACAGCTCAATGCAGCCGCCATTATGACTCTGACTAAAACTGGAGCAACAGCCCGTAATGTATCTAAATTCCGCCCCGAGCCTCCTATTTTAGCGATTACTCCGCAAGTTTCTGTGGCGCGGCGATTGCAGTTGGTTTGGGGAGTGGACACCCTTTTGGTGCTAGATTTACCTTCGATGAATCAGACCTTTCAAGCCGCCATTAATGCAGCCCAAGAGCAACATTTACTCCAGGAAGGGGATTTAGTCGTGATGACGGCGGGAACGTTAACCGGCGTTTCTGGTTCAACGGATTTGATTAAAGTCCAAATCGTTACGGCCGTCTTAGGTAAAGGAACTGGTATCGGTCAAGGATTAGTCAGCGGTCGAGCTAGAATTGCTCAAAATGGGTTAGAGGCTACCCATTTTCATCCCGGTGATATCTTAGTTGCTCCAGAAACCGGAGCCGATTTTATTGAAGCGATTCGCAAAGCGGGGGGCATTATTGTGGAAATGGATAATACCACTTGTCATGCTGCGATTATTGGTTTACGTTTAGGTATTCCGGTTATTGTGGGCGTTGAGCGAGCCACACAGGTCATTCGCGATGGAGAATTTGTGACGTTGGATATGGGACGGGGTTTGGTCTATTCTGGGTCATCAAGAATGTAATTAACCTGAGATGGCAAAGGATACTTTTCACGAACAAGTTAAGAGGGGAAAAAGAAGGCTGGACAGTTACTGACGACCCGTTGTGTTTGAAGTGGGGAAATACAACGACCTATATCGATCTGGCAGCAGAAAAATTATTGATGGCAACCAAAGAAGAGCAAAAAATAGCGGTTGAGATCAAAACATTTTCCGATCTTTCTCCCATGTTTGCTTTTCATGTGGCGGTTGGACACTTTGTTAACTATCAAGTTATGCTTGAGAAACTAGAACCCGATCGCCGCCTTTATAGCGCTTTGCGCTAGGGAATAGGGAATAGGGAATAGGCTTTTGGTACATAGCTTTGAGGATTCAACACTGTCCCTCATAACAGCGCAAAG
>DDLS01000046.1 GCA_002340255.1 Cyanobacteria bacterium UBA2566 | reverse complement strand
CATTGAGATCAGTCATTGCGAATGGAACGAAGTGGAATGAAGCAATCGCAAAATCCCCCAATCTTGGCGATTGCTTCCCTGCGGTCGCAATGACAACTCACATCTACGATCAACAATGTACCTCATAGCAGCGCGAAGCGCTGTAACTATGAGTTAACTCTCGCTTCTGAAACACAAAAAACCTTAAGTGTAGCATAAAATTAATTTGCAAGAGGTCTAATGATCTATAGCAGAAAAATATACCATGACTCAATTCATCTCTTTGATTCAATCTAAAAAAGCATACCGATTACTGATCATTTTTTTAATCTTGATCGCCCCTATCACTGCCGTTACTGGTTTTATCTATACTCAAGAGATCAAGCAAGCGAAAACCCTATTACAAATCCAGGTAACCAACAGCCTTGAAGGACAAACGGATCAAATTTCCAGAGAGTTTCAGTTAATTGTATCTGATTTGAAAATCTTAGCTGAATTGAATGAACTGCAAAATTATCTAGTTGACTCCATGGTTGAGCAACGGAATGCTCTATCCAATGAATTATTTCACTTTTCTGTCCATAAACACCTCTACGATCAAATTCGATTTTTAGATCAAACTGGACTCGAAATTGTTCGGGTTAATTTTAATAAAGGTCAGCCCTCGGTTGTGCCAGTGGAGAAACTACAAAATAAAGTCAATCGCTATTACTTTCAAGATACCTGGGTACTTCCGGCGGGAGAAATTTTTGTGTCTCCCTTTGATTTGAACATGGAACAAGGCAATATTGAACAGCCCTTAAAGCCCACGATTCGATTTGGGATGCCTGTATTCGATGAACAGGGGCAGAAACGAGGCGTGATGTTAGTGAATTATCTAGGCAATGAATTGTTAACTGAACTAAAAAAGAAAGCGCTTCATGCTCCGGGCAATCTGATGTTATTAAATGCGGAAGGATTTTGGTTTACCGGAGTTTCAGAATTGCAGCTATGGGGGTTTATGTATAGCGATCGCCCCACTGAACTCCCGCAAACGTTTGCCAAGCAGTTTCCCCAGGAATGGCAACGCATTAGTCAGGAACGTAAAAGTCAATTTTATACTAAAAATGGATTGTTTACGTTTGTCACTATCTATCCCTTAGGTGAGGGACAGAAATCTAGTACGGGCGCTCCAGATGCCTTTACTGCCAGTGATTTAGAGATCGGTGCATCCGAGTATTATTGGAAAGTGGTGTCCTATGTATCTCCGGAGGATCTCCAGGAAATTCTACTCCCTATTCGCAAAAAAATTACTCTACCGTTTCTCGGATTAACGGCGATCGTTTTAATTCTTTCGATCGGGTTAACAGATGCTAAAATTAAACACCAGGATGCAGAAATAAAGATTGAGCAACAAAATCGTTTTTTGAATAATGTCATTAACTCTCTAGCTGATGCTTTTTATGTTATTGATGCAGCTAATCATAAAATTATTACTGCCAATACTGCGGCCGAAAAACTAGGTAAAATTAAGGATGCTCAGTGTTACTCTTTAACTCATAAGTGCAATAGTATTTGTGGGGATAATATCGAGGGTTCTTCTCCCTGTCCATTAGAAATTTTGCGAAAAACAAAACAGCCTACAGTTGTAGAACATACTCATTTTGATGCCCAAGGAAATCCAATGTTTGTAGAAGTCCATGCCTATCCTATTTTGGATGCTCAAGGAAACTTGGTACAAATAATTGAGTATAGTTTAGATATTACACCTCGCCGAAAAGCGGAAGAGAAAGTGCGTCAACTTTCGCAAGCTGTAGAACAAAGTGCCAATGGTATTATTATTACGGATTTAAAAGGGAAAATTGAATATGTTAATTCCCAGTTTACTCAAATGACCGGGTATAGTTTACAAGAAGTTCAAGGAAAAACACCACGGATTTTGAATTCTGGAGCGCAGAGTAAGGCATATTATAAAGAATTATGGAAGACGATTAAATCAGGAAATGAATGGCGAGGGGAGTTTCACAACCGACGCAAGGATGGTTCTCTATACTGGGCACATGCGACCATTTCTCCTATGTTCAATGCCGATCGGAAAATGACTCATTTTTTAGGGATTCAAGAAAATATAACCGCGCGTAAGCAAGCAGAATCTGATTTGCGAGAATCCGAATATAAACTCAGACGGAAGACAGAAGAACTAGAAAAAACGTTAGCCGAATTGCGCCAGACTCAATCTCAACTCATCCAAACTGAGAAGATGTCGAGTTTAGGGCAATTAGTGGCAGGAATTGCCCATGAAATTAATAATCCGATTAGTTTTATCTATGGGAATTTAGGCTATGCAGAAACTTATATACAAGATTTAATGGGTCTGATTGAGGCTTATCAGGAAAGCTATCCTCATCCTCAGCCACAGGTAGCGGAAACGATAGAAGAGATTGATTTTGAATTTTTAATGGAAGATCTACCGAAAATTTTAGAGTCCATGAAGCAGGGAGCGAATCGTATTGATTCTATTGTTTCTTCTTTGCGGATTTTTTCTCATATGGATCAGGTGGGGATTAAAGCAGTGGATATTCATCAGGGATTGGAGAGTAGTTTAACGTTACTACAATCTAGATTACAAGGGGATCAACATCGTCGAGAGATTCAAATTAAAAAAGAGTATGCTGACTTACCCTTGGTGGAATGTTATCCCGATCAGTTAAATCAGGTGTTTATGAATTTAATGATGAATGCCATAGATGCCATTGAAGAGCGCGATCGCACTCTATTCCGTAATGACGTTCAATCCTATACTGGTCAAATCAGCATAATAACGCAATTTGTCGAGGCTGGCTTGGTGAAAATCAGTATCACTGATAATGGGATTGGGATTAAAGAGTCCATAAAATCTCGATTATTTGATCCCTTTTTTACGACCAAGGATGTGGGGCAAGGGACAGGCTTAGGACTCTCCATTGCCTATCAAATTATTACTGAGCAACATCTAGGAACCCTGGAGTATTCTTCTACGGAATGGGAAGGCACAGAATGGGCGATCGCCTTACCGGTGAAGATGAGCTAATGTTCCTTCTTCGGCAATTCCCCGGATATTGAGCAGAATACCAGTTGACATCTCTTTAATTTCGATTATTATAGAAATATGGAATCAACTAAAACCACTGACTTGTCTCTCGACCATATTTCAAGGGCCTTTGCGGCTCTCGGGCAATCCTCACGTTTAAAAATTGTCCGCTTATTGCTGTCCGCCAATCCAAAGGGGTTACCGGCTGGAGAAATTCAGAAGGAACTGGGGATTTCTGCGTCCACCCTGTCCCACCATCTGGACAAATTACGGCAGGTGGGTATTGTGACCGCAGAGAAAGAGCGTCAGTGGATCTGGTACAGTGTTCGATCCCAAACTCTCAAATCTCTGATCGACTTCCTGTTTGAGGAGTGTTGCACGCGCAATCAAGTCATTCCATTGGATGAAATGAACGTTGCACCAACTCGTGAATCAGAAGATGCAGAGGTTTGAGAGCAAGGGGGATATGAACTCCTTAGAGTTTTGCTATAGATAATTGACACTCCACACACGGGGATTGAAATGCAGCAGAGTTTTTGGGATTTCATATAGAAATTTTTGTTTTTTTATTTCGATGTTTGCCTAAATATCAAAGGAGTTAAGTCTCATGGCAACTAATGTACTGACAAGATTGAATCGTAGCGTTCTGAAACTCGATCGGGTAGTATTGGCGATCGCCCTCATCCTTTTCCTGCTCGCCCTCATCGAACGCCCCCAAGTCTCTGATACCCTAGCGTTCACACTCAACAGTCTTTCGAGTGTCGCCCCCTTTTTATTCCTATCCATTGGAATTGCCGCGTATACCCAAGCAAGCGGTGCAGATAACCTGATCTCCAGAGCCTTTCAAGGTCGAATCTCAGTAATGGTGGTTGTCGCTTCTGTATTTGGAGCCTTTTCACCCTTTTGTTCCTGTGGCGTTATCCCCCTCATTGCCGCCTTACTCACCATGGGTGTGCCTGTCGCTGCGGTGATGGCATTCTGGCTTTCATCTCCCTTGATGGACCCGTCTATGTTCGTGCTGACAGTGGGGACACTAGGTCTACAGTTTGCGATCGCCAAAACAGTCGCAACCATTGGTATCGGATTATTAGGTGGTTTTGGCACCCTAGCCCTGATCCGTTCCGGTGTTGCCCTCCGAGCCTTTACCCAACCCCTACGTGAAGGAGTGGGAAATGGAGGCTGTGGGGGCAGTCGAGTCCGCAAACCCAAGCCCATCGTCTGGAAATTCTGGCAGCAAGTCGAGCGACGACAAAAATTTTGGCACAGTGCCGGTAAAAACGCCTGGTTCTTAGGAAAATGGCTCGCTTTAGCCTTCATGATTGAGAGCCTGATGCTCGTTTACATCCCCAATGCTTGGATTCAGACCCTAGTTGGTGATAGCAGTTTTCTCTCCATTGTAGGCGCTGCAATCGTCGGTATTCCCCTCTATCTCAATGGCTTTGCCGCCTTGCCTCTCATTGGCGGACTGATTCAACAGGGAATGGCACCAGGAGCTGGCATGGCCTTTCTGTTAGCTGGTGGTGCAACCAGCATCCCCGCAATGATTGCTGTGTTCGCCCTCGCTCGTCGTCCCGTCTTTTTGGCCTATCTGAGCTTTGCCTTTATTGGCTCTGTCATAGCTGGCCTAGTGTATGCTGTCATCTTTTAGGGGTGATTGGGGAATATATAGAACAACTGAAAACTTTAGCTGAGTTATCTCAGTTTCCTCTAATTACCGGCAAAACAACTCAGAAGCAACGGGAAGTTCTTTTTCAGCAATTTCGGGATGGAGACATAGATGGCTTCGTATTGTCTCGGGTAGGAAATTTTGCCCTTGACTTACCCGATGCGGATGTCTTGATTCAGGTTTTTGGTAAGTATGGTTCTCGACAGGAGGAAGCGCAGCGCTTAGGGCGAATTCTGCGTCCTAAATCAGATAGGAGAACAGCCAGATTTTACACTTTGGTTTCCTTAAGGACTTGTGAAGAAGATTTTGCCCGTCACCGACAGTTATTTTTAACCAAGCCAGGTTACGATTATGAGATTAACTAAGAGTAGAATAAATATGGAGTGAAAATGTTTGACGAATTAGAAAAAATTAACGAATGCCCCGAACCATTCCAATTTTACACCGCAAGCGATCTCTGGACTGATGAACATACATCAAAGCAGATGCTCTCGTTTCATCTTAATCCAGCCATTAATGTTTCTTCGAGAAAAGCTGAATTCATCAATCGATCGGTGGAATGGATCGCATCTGAGTTCAACATCGGCAGTGAAACTTATTTAGCTGATTTCGGCTGTGGTCCTGGACTGTATGCAAGCCGTTTGGCGAAACGCGACGCATCTGTAACCGGCATCGATTTCTCGAAGAGATCCATCGAGTACGGAAGGAAAATTGCAGCCCGCGAACAATTAAATATCAGCTATATAAATCAGAACTACCTCAATTTTGACACAGAAGAACGATTCGATCTCGTACTGATGATTATGTGTGATTTCTGCGCCCTTAGTCCAACACAAAGAAAAAAAATACTAGACCTATTCCATAAGATTTTGAAACCGAGCGGTTCAGTCCTACTTGATGTTTATTCCCTGGCTGCATTTGAACAAAGGGAAGAAACGGCAACATATGAGGTGAACCAACTCAACGGTTTCTGGTCACCTCACAAGTATTACGGCTTTCTAAATACCTTCAAATACAATCAAGAGAAGGTAGTGCTGGACAAGTACACAATTATTGAGTCAGAGCGAACCAGATATGTGTACAACTGGTTGCAATATTTTACGCCAGAGGAGCTTGAGAGTGAGTTGGTTAATGCTGGTTTTGCAATTAAAGGGATCTATTCCGACGTTGCGGGAACCCCTTACGATCGACAATCGAGAGAATTTGCCGTCATTGCCAATAGAGTGTAGAAGTGTAGATCGCCACAGAACAATACCATACCGGGTGCATCTCATATTTGGATCGGATCTATTTTTAAGGGTGGGCAGGAGGATAAGCGGCATCATTCAAATTACACAACCCTATCCTGCACACCCTAACCGATACTTTAATTGATTACCCAGATTTGATACGATTAATTGATCGGAATATCTGCCTCAACTTGACAGCCTTTCCCTGACGCACTCTTGATTTCAAAGCGTCCACCGATCGCCTGAATTCGGTCTTGCATTCCTCGCAACCCAAATCCTGTAGAATTAAGATTCCGCTCAAACCCTTGTCCATTATCCTGCAAACGCAAGCATACCATTCCACTCGCTTCCATCAGATACACTTGTACCCGCGTTGCCTCACTATGACGCGCCACATTCGTCAGAGCCTCCTGCACCACCCGATACAGCGCTGTCGAGCATTTTTTGGATAACGCTGACCTCACCTTAAACTTGCATTCAATACGAATTCCCGTCGTCTGCTTCACCTCTTGCAATAACTCCATCAGAGCAGCTTCAAACGTCTTCCCCTTCAACGGATCGGTTCGCAGAGCAGACACCGAATGGCGCACATCCTTAAGTGCTTCTTTCCCTAACCGTTGTGCTTCCTTTAAATACCCCTGAGCCTTAGGGGGATCTTCAGCTAAGAACACCGTTGTATTCTCCAACTGGATACTCTGAGCAGTTAAATAATGACCAACCGAATCATGAATCTCACGGGCAATACGATTTCTCTCTTGCAATGCCGCTTGATTTTCCACCAACAGGGCATATTGGCGGAGTTCCCGATGAGCTTCCTTTAAATCTTGTCGGCTTTTTTTTTCACTCAGTAGCGCTCCCACCAATAACAGAACCAACACTAATACCCATCCAAATAAAAGAGCTGAATTAACGGTTAAGTGCAGAACAAACCCTTGGGATCTTGGAGACAAAAACTCCATCAAATCGGCAGGTTGCTCCACCTTACGGGACAAATAATGAAAAAATCCCACCCGTTTCAGAACTGTTCCCATCAACATCCCCAGAAACGAAATATAAGCCACCAATGCCACCATCACCCGTCCGCGCCAGGGAAACATCAAACAGCCTCGAATGACAACTACTAGCAAGAGAGCAGAAAAAAACGTTGCCCCTCGCCCCCCAAAGGCAACTGCCAAGCCACTCAAACCAAACCCTAAAGTGGTATACAGTGCCTGATAAATCCATGGGTGATGGACTTGGGGCAAGCGCAAACCCATTAATCCCAAACTACCAATACTGGCGAGAATTCCAGGAATAAACCGGCTGGGATTTCCTGGGCGACTCGGTGGCATGGGAGGATGGGGGGGGAGTATTTCCCAACCCTGGGGACGCGGAGGCGGTGAAAAATGAATAGCATCGGGAGAGGGGGCAAAGGTTGCGAACACCGCAATTGCCAGTAAAATCCATTCTAAGTAAAGCAAAAGATAAAATGGATGATTAGAATAAGATTTCCATCCAGAAAAACGTCCCATGGCTTCCCCCTGTCCTCATCTTGCACAAATCTGTGAATCTATACCCGATCTTACGGGAACTTTTTCACAGAATCGAGGATCTTAAGTCTGCACTTATGTGAAGGGGATATAGTTCTTTAGGACTAGATTAGATTGGTACTCAAGAGTCGGTTGATTTGGGCGATTGGATCGAAGTGGATGAGCGATCGCAATTTCTAGGATTGATTTATCCGATACAGGTTTAGACAATCCGGAGGATTTGCTCGTGACGACCACTTTACCGACACCTCAAAGCAAAAATACTCAACCCGTTCAAACCGTTGAGTATGTCTCGAACTTACCCCATGGGGTAATCCCTTGTGCGTTAGCAGCTAGTGTACTGAGTTTAAGTGCGATCGCCGGATTTGTCTATCTCCGTTATGGTAATTTTAACTCAACTCAAATTCCTCTCCAGACTGAATCCGTTCAAGGCTCTAACCTCGTTGGCGAAAACATTAGTTTCTATCGTGCTCCAAATTCTCTCTATAATATCGAATTTGAAATCAGCCAGAACGGACAATCTACCCCTATTCTCTTAAACAATGTCGATCTGCGGTTAATGATTCCCCAAATTCCTGCCTCAATTCGTGGGAATCAAGCCCTAACGCAATGGTTTCTCACGGAACGGGAATTTAATCGACAACGGGTTATTTTCTCTGCGGGTTCCCCAGAAATTTATCTACCCGACGGCTTCATGGGTTACTCCAGCGAAGAAATCTCCATTGCCGTCACCAATAATTGCTTAGGTGCAGGCTATTGGGAATTAGCGGTTTTTGCCGAAACTTCAGAGGGAAAACAAAAAATTTATCAAGGCTACTTTGACTTTCCCAAAGGAGCCTATAGTCGTCTTGTCAGCGAACTGAATGGTGTTTCCTATTGGGATCATGCCCCATCCATGGAAGCTTGGCCTGGATTTAACTTCTATAGTGGAATGCCCTTTGATTTAGACGCAATACGAACAGCGAAACGCCGCTATCTGGTTGATGCCCAAGACTTAAAACACGAAAATATTCTAGCCACCAATGAGCAAATCAGTAAAGCAAAACTCATGGTGGTTAATCAACCCCTAGAAACCATTGAAACTTGGGAAGACTTGCAGCAAGCCAATCCGAAGTTTCAAAGTTTTGTTCCTCCAGGAATTTATAATCCAAATAAACTCTGGAAAACCGATTATAGTCAAATTTCCCATTTGCAGAGTGCTACAGCTAAAACGATTGAATCCCCTTTAGCCAATGAAGAATTATTAGAATTGGAATTAACTCTCAAGAGCCAGTCCGGGAAACTTCGTAAATTTATCGTCAGTGGAGTAGATTGGCATCAAATTCCCCAAGTTTCCACGGATCAGTACGATCGCGGAATCTATATTCCTATTGGGTTTGCCCCCCCATTTACCGATAACTACGAGCAGTTGAAACAAAATCCACCCCACAAGAGTCCTTTATTTAGTGTCATGCTAGATGGATACAATCTAGCCATGAATTATCGCAAGGATATCGGCATTAATGGCTTAGTGATGCATCGAGATATCCAAAATCCCCATAAACTGCATTTTTATTTTATGTCTTATGAGCGGATTACTTTGGTGAGTCACTATGTTTTGGATTTAACTCAATGGGTGCTAATGGAACATCCCGAACCAGAAGCCATGAGTGCGGTGAAAACATTTGACTATACTCCATCTATGGCTCTCTCTCAAGTGGATTTAAATCAAAAAGTATATACCCAACTGGATCAAGCTTGGCAAACCAATCCCCAATTTAAACAACGGCTAACTTATCGCATTTTTGTAGATTCTCAAGGCGTAATTACCGGTTATCTTCCCAGTTCAAATGAAGCTCAAGATTGGGTGGACAATACCCCATTATCGGATATGAGTCGAGCTTCTGAATTTGACGATCGCGGGGTGGATTCCTTCCGAGTCGTTTTTACCCCAAGGGGAGGAATAGAGGTCAGTCCTTGGTGGGGATGGGATTCTCAAGAGTAAGCCATATGTCGGGAGCCAGAAACCCGGTTTCTTCAAGAAACCGGGTTTCTAATATCAAGGGCGCGATCGCACAATATCTTCAAATTCCCGAATCGCTACACTTGAACCCATTTCCCAACCCCGCTCAATATAATTTGGAATGAGTAGCTTCAAATTATACTCAGGAAACCATTGGCTCTTTTGAACTTCTTGATAACCCTGACGATCAAATTGATGGAAATATAACTTTTTTTCTCTATAAATCCACAGTTCTGAAGGGGCGATCTCCTGATAATTCTTCGGTTGTGTCATCGAAGTTAAATCCACTTCAATCACCAAATCTGGGGCAGGATCGGTTTCTAAATCAATCCGCTATAGCAATTATCTGTAGCCAGAAACCCGGTTTCTTCAAGAAACCGGGTTTCTAACCTCTCCCAAGTTAATCGCTGTTCCAACTCATTCCAAGACCAACGGAGTAGATCGGCAGGTTGACCCACAGAAATGCCAGGCATCCCCAAAGCTTTTCGCGGAATTTCTGTCGCTAACTCAATTGCTTCGCCTAACTCACAAACACCCCAGCGCACTAAATTTTCTACTCCAGCAAATAACGGTAATGTCGTGCCCGACAATGTACCATCGAGTAACCGTGCAGTTCCCTGTTTGACTTCAATGTTTCGACTATCCCAGGGATAAATTCCATCGGGTAAACCTAAAGGAGCCAGGGCATCACTAACCAGAAAAATATTTTTATAATTCGCTCGCAATACAAGATCAATCATCGTAGGACACACATGAATTCCATCTGCAATTAACCCACAATAAATTTTGGGATTCACTAATGCAGCGCCCAATAAACCGGGGTCTCGATGGTGTAAACTGGGCATGGCATTAAACGCATGGGTCACCATGGTTGCGCCCTGTGCAAAGGCCAATTTCGCTTGCTCTAGGGTCGCTTGGGAGTGACCGAGACTCACTGTAATTCCCAAGGAGGTTAAGTAGGAAATCACTTCACCTGTGGGATCGAGTTCTGGTGCAAGGGTGATGACCTTTACAACTTCTGCATAGTCACCCAATACCTGTTTAATGTTTTCTAGAGTTAAGGGAAGCAGATATTCCCAAGGATGAGCGCCCCGTTTTTCTTGGTTTAAGCATGGCCCTTCTAAATGAATACCCAAGGGTTTAGCCGCATTTTTCGAGGGTGAAAATTGTGATAAAACCTTTAACGATCGGTGGATATTTTCAATGGATGTCGTGACTAGAGTTGGCAAGAAATAGCTAACCCCTTGTTGCCACAAAAGTTGACAAATTTGATTAAGTTTTTCCTCGTCTGCGCTGGTAATTTCGGGAAAGGCTAATCCCAATGCGCCATTAATTTGTAGGTCGATTCCTGCCAAGGATATCCAGTCCCCTTGAACATCTAGGATGGGTTGATCTCTAGTGTGTTGGTCTTGGGTGGGTAAGATGGCTTGAATCTGACCCTCTCGAATCACTAACGTCTGTCGTTCTTGATATCCGGGCAGGTGGGCGTTAATAATATTTAGGTTAGGATTCATAAAATTAGATGATTGCAAGTGAAGATTCTTGAAACGGGTGAATTATATTTTCTTTGTTGTTGCGCTTTAGCCGCTTTGAGCTTCCATCGCGCTAAAGCACAACAACACTCTAATTTTTTAAGACACTACTTTAGAGCCATGACCCATTACCAGTGGGTAGCACTATATTGTGCTGCACCATAAGCGGCACTATCGGATAGGGTATCAATTGACCATTCGACTCTAGTGTTTTTCAGATGGGGGAAAGAATGGTCAATTTCATGGCGAATCCAACCAATAGCATCCTTTTTAAATCGTTTATAAGATTCATCAGATGCCGTTTTCTGTTTTTCCTGCGCTCCACCAGAGATCACAACGAGGTCGCATCCGATGGTATTGAGGACATTTTTGGCAGCTCTTCCCAAATTAGTAAAATATTCATGCCAGATGTCCGTAACATCTTGGAGGGGATTGTCCGCTTGACCGAGGTCGCGGAGTATTTTGGCAACTTCCATGGGATTACCTTGCAGAACTTCGGGGACATTGCCTTTGGCTTGTCGGTGTTTGACCATGTTTCTGAGTCCGAGTAAGGAGGCTCTGGTTTCGGCACATCCTCTAGCACCACATCCACAAAGGTCGGCATTCTCGCTGGTATCGACGAGAATATGGCCGAATTCTGCGCTGACTCCAGGACTAGAAAAGATTTTACCGTTGATGATTAAGGCTCCTCCTAATCCGGTTCCGGTAATAAACTGAGCCATGGAGGAAGAGGCTTGATTTTGAGCTTCTCTGACGGTGTATTCTCGGTAGGCAGCAGCATCGCCATCATTGAGGAGGAGTGCGGGTAAGTTGAAGGTATCGGAGAGTTTCTGTTGAACGTTTACTCCTTGCCAGGAGCGATCGATGTTGGTGGGATAAACGCACAGTCCTGAAGAGTCAATGGGAGCGGGACAAGATGCGCCGATCGCCTTGACCTCTTTTGGATTAACATTATTGATTTTGAAGATCTCTTGGGCGGCGTTTTTAATCACGTTTACGGTAGCATCAGGGCCTTCGGAAGCTCGACTGGGGTTGTCTAGGCGATCGCCAATCACCCCGTTTTCCGAATCCCATAATCCCAGTTTTACCGTACTGGCTCCGATATCGATGCCCAAATAAATGCTCATTTTGACCTCCGTTAAGCGGTATATTGCATCGTATCAAATCCTGAATCTCAATACCTGATGCTTATGTCCGATCCTCTCGTTGGTATTATTATGGGCAGTGATTCCGATCTGCCCACCATGAAAGCGGCGATCGCCGTTTGCGAAGACTTTCAAATCCCAACTGAAGTAGCCATTGTTTCTGCCCATCGCACGCCCGAACGGATGGTCACCTATGCCCATAAAGCCCATGAACGGGGCATTAAAGTCATTATCGCTGGCGCTGGAGGGGCAGCCCATCTACCGGGAATGGTTGCTTCATTAACGCCTTTACCGGTTATTGGTGTACCTGTAGCCTCTCGCCATCTACAAGGACTCGACTCCCTCTACTCCATTGTACAGATGCCCAGAGGAATTCCCGTGGCAACTGTGGCGATCGGCAACGCTCAGAATGCCGGACTATTAGCGATTCAAATCTTAGCCACTTCTCAACCCCAGTTACTGCAAGCTGTTCAAGCCTATCGTCAACAACTTAATCAATCAGTAATTGATAAACAAACTCAATTAGAACGTCTGGGATATGCAGATTACTTAGAAAGTATGTAATATAATTTTTCAAGAGAATCTTCAAAAAGTAGTCTAGAGTACAGAATAAACTCATCGAAATTGATGCAATCTACCTATCGTATTCACAGAACCAATTCAAGGAGTAGCCAAGCTTAAAGTAAACCTTAAAGTCGGCATTGAGTTTGACAGCATCCTGATGAGATTGGTTCTACGAAAAGCTGGAAGCCTATCTATTGTCACCTACTCAGTGAGTAAACTGCATCTCCAAATTTTTGATTTTTGCGGTGATTCTCCAATAAAGAAATTCATGGAAAGACAATCATTGAAAACTCAACGCCTTGATATCGGAGGGAGTCCGAAAAAACTCTCAAACCTCTTGGGCCATAAGCCTTGGAGGCAACGGCCCCAACTGAGCGCCCTACGCATGTTATGGGGTCGTCGCAGTACTCTCAATTGGATCGCCTGTATTCCCCTATCCGCAATCATTGTGGTGATTTGGGAAGTGGCCGCCCAAGCTCAAGAAGCTGCCCAACCTGGGTCTCCAGAATATATCCAAGGAGTCCTCAATGCCATTTGGATTTTAATTGCTGCCATCCTGGTCATCTTCATGAATGCTGGGTTTGGCATGTTAGAAACCGGATTTTGTCGTCAGAAAAACGCCGTCAACATCCTCTCCAAAAACCTGATCGTCTTTGCCCTAGCAACTCTCAGCTTTTGGGCTATTGGCTTTTCCCTGATGTTTGGCTCGGGTAATGGCTTCATCGGAGGTGGCGGTTGGTTCCTCAGCAGTACCGATCCGGCAACCTATGGTCTTGACCCATTCCCTGGGGGGTTACCCATTCCGGTATTCTTCCTTTTCCAAGCTGCCTTTGCTGGAACGGCTGCCACGATCGTTTCGGGAGCAGTAGCAGAACGGATTGAGTTTATCGCCTTTGTTCTCTTCTCCCTACTGATTGTAGGCATTAGCTATCCCATCTCCGGTCACTGGGTTTGGGGTGGCGGCATGTTAAGCGATATTGGTTTCCTGGGTACGGGATTTTCTGATTTCGCTGGCTCTACCGTCGTTCACTCCGTTGGAGGTTGGGCAGCTTTGATGGGTGCGGCGATCTTAGGGCCTCGGCTGGGTAAATATGAAGATGGCCAAGCCCGCGCGATTCCCGGCCACAGTATGAGTATTGCTACATTGGGATGTCTCATCCTCTGGATTGGCTGGTTTGGATTTAACCCCGGTTCCCAACTGGCGGCTGATGAAGCAGTTCCTTACATTGCGGTCACAACTAACCTAGCTGCTGCCGCTGGTGGAGTTTCAGCTACCGCTGTTTCTTGGCTCAAAGATGGTAAGCCTGACCTATCGATGATCATCAATGGTATTCTGGCTGGTCTGGTAGGGATTACGGCGGGTTGCGATGGAGTGTCCTATCTCGGAGCTGTGATTATTGGCTTAATTGCTGGCATCCTAGTGGTCTATGCAGTTGGATTCTTCGATACCGTTCTCAAAATTGATGACCCTGTGGGTGCGATTTCGGTTCACTTGGTCAATGGGGCTTGGGGAACTATAGCCGTTGGCTTGTTTAATACGGAATCTGGCCTATTTTATGGCGGTGGGGCCAATCAACTGATTGCCCAAATTATCGGTATTCTAACCATTGGTGGCTTTACGGTGTTGCTTAGTACCATCTTCTGGTTAGCGCTCAAAGCAACAGTCGGTATCCGCGTCCATCCAGAACAAGAGTTTGAAGGCTTGGATATCGCTGAACATGGCATGGAAGCTTACAGTGGATTCTTGAAAGAGTCCAGTGGAGTAAGGAGTGGAGGAATGGCAGATGCAATGAAGGCGGCTAGTTCTAAAGGTAGCTCAGACTAATTGCTCTAGAGTGTTTTAAGGTTAAGTTATTTCCTCTGATGAGAACCGCTAAGGATTAAAGATTTTCCTTAGCGGCTTTGTTTTGTTGAGCGTCCGATCCTATCATGGGATTGGTAATTGAGTCTGTTGAATCGGTGTAGGGTTGTGTTCAACCGTAGAAAAAAAATTCCCATTTGGGTAGGATTATCTCTATCTGCCAATGTGGTCTTAGCTTTATTACTGATCCAGGGGCAGCGTGAGATGGAGTCGGTCGAAGGGCGATCTCTCCGACCAATAACGGATACTCCTTCTGGTATCCCTGCTCAGGCCAAGATCGTCTCAGTGAAGACGGGTGTGCAACAGAGTTCTACCCCAGCTCCAACCCCATCTTCATCCCCATCTCCAGCCCCAGCCCCCGATAAACCTCAGAGTCATCACCTGACCTATCAAGAATGGGTGGAACTCTTGGCTAGAGAAGCCCAAGTTGCAGCGACTCAACAACCGGAAAATTTATCCATTTTAGCGGGAGACTCAATTAGTTTATGGTTTCCTCCAACCTTGCTACCTCCTGGACGAACTTGGCTTAACCAGGGGATTTCTGGGGAAACTTCTGGGGGGTTATATCGCCGTTTACCTCTTTTAGATGGCACGAACCCTAAAACGATCTTTATTCTAATTGGCATTAACGATCTGCTCAAGGGAGTGAGCGATCGCGAAATCTTGGATAACCATAAGCAAATTATTCAAGACCTGAAATGGAATCACCCCCAGACAAAACTGGTCATCCAATCTATCTTGCCCCATCAAGGGCCACAGGCGACTTGGGAACAGAAAGAACGTCTTTTATCGGTCTCGAATGAACGAATTCGCCAACTGAATCAACACCTTTGGGCCCTAGCTCAGTCCCACGGAGTATATTATCTTGATTTATATCCCCTGTTTGCAACTGCACAAGGGAGTCTACGGGCTGAGTTAACGACTGATGGCTTACATCTGAATCATCAAGGCTATTTGATTTGGAGTACGGCTATGCAAATGTTCAGCCAACATTACCTAGACTCTCGCCAGGGCTATCCCTAACTCACAGACACTCATTAATCCATGGATACTAAAGCCTTTTCTAGCACGCTCAAAAAATCTGACAATTACCATCGCAAAGGGTTCGGTCACAAAGAGGAAGTGACTGAGTTAATGAACACGGCATATCAAAGTCCCCTGGTGCAACAGTTGCGCGAGAATAACTATACGCTCACTCAGGGAAAGGTAACCATCCGATTGGCTGAGTCCTTTGGATTTTGTTGGGGAGTGGAACGAGCAGTAGCCATGGCTTATGAAACTCGCGAACATTTCCCCACCGAAGAGATCTGGATTACCAATGAGATTATCCATAATCCAGACGTTAATGACCATTTGCGCCAGATGAATGTGCAATTTGTTCCGGTTGAAGGGAACACTAAAGATTTCTCGGTGGTGAACTCAGGAGATGTGGTGATTTTACCGGCTTTTGGCGCAAGCGTGCAGGAAATGAAGCAGCTCTATGACAAGGACTGTAAAATTGTGGATACGACTTGTCCTTGGGTCTCTAAGGTCTGGAATACGGTAGAAAGACATAAGAAAAAAAGCTACACTTCAATTATTCATGGCAAGTATAAGCACGAGGAAACTGTGGCGACAAGTTCCTTTGCAGGAACCTATTTAATTGTCCTGAATAGGGCAGAAGCAGAATATGTCTGTAACTATATTCTTCATGGGGGAGATAAGACGGAGTTCTTAGACAAGTTTAGTCGCGCTTGCTCCGAAGGGTTCGATCCAGACCGAGATTTAGTCGCGGTGGGAATTGCCAATCAAACCACCATGCTCAAAAGTGAAACGGAGCAGATTGGCAAGTTGTTTGAACATACAATGATGAAAAAGTATGGCCCTGATACCTTGACGGAGCATTTTCATAGTTTTAATACGATTTGTGATGCCACCCAAGAGCGCCAGGATGCCATGTTAGGCTTGGTTGAAGAATCCATGGATTTGATGGTGGTCATTGGTGGCTTTAATTCATCGAATACAACCCATTTACAAGAAATTGCGATCGCCAGAGGTATTCCTTCCTATCATATTGATGGGGGCGCTCGCATTTTGGCCGATAATCGTATTGAACATAAACCGTTGGATGGGGCGATCGCCATTGCTGACACTTGGTTACCTTCTGGTGAGATTGTAATCGGTATTACTTCTGGTGCTTCTACTCCGGATAAGGCGGTGGAAGAGGTCTTAGAAAAGATTTTTGCTGCTAAAGCATAGGGCGCTATGTGCTAGGGAATGGGGAATGGGGAATGGGGAATAGGAAAAACCCAGTTTTGTCCTTTTCTTGAACTATCCATAAATAGTGTTATCCCATTGCCTTATAAAAAAACAGGGGTAATCTACTAACTCCCCCTGTTTTTGTTGACTTTTTCTGTTGTATTGCTCAGTTATAGTGCATGTTCATAGAGAAATGATATAATCCTTGCTTTCGATGATCGATGAAGAGTCTCTGTGCGTAGCGCTAGAGTTGGCATCAGACCTAATCTTTAATTTTTAATTGCTTTGAATTCTGGAGAGAACAGATGGCTCAAAAGAATGACACCCCAATCTTAGTTGTTGCCCTAATTGTGTGTTTGGGCGTAGTGGGTTTGGGTTTATGGTGGTTTCTGAATCGGACAGAGGTGGAGATCGCCAGTTCCCCTTCACCGGAAATGGTAGATTTTCAAGTAGAGGAGTGGCTCAGTTCTGGAGAGCGGTTGTTAATTACGCAAGGGGCAACTCTCCAGAAACGGAGTGCAGTCGCTCAGATAGCGCAAGGAAATTGGGAAGAGGCGATCGCCAATTTAGAAGACTCTTTAAACATCAATCGTAACGATCCTGAAGCGCTGATCTATCTGAACAACGCCCGCATTGCTGGGCAAACAGCCTATACCCTGGCTGTATCTGTCCCTATTACCACCCAACTGAATGCTGCCCAAGAATTACTGCGGGGTGTAGCTCAAGCGCAACAAGAGATGAATGAACAGGGCGGAATTCAAGGGACTCCCCTACAGATTTTAATTGCTGACGATGCGAATAATCCAGATGCTGCTGTTGAGATTGCCCAAAAACTGGTAGCTGACGATCGCATTTTGGCAGTCATTGGCCACTATAGTAGTGGGGTGAGCCTGGCGGCTGCTTCTGTATACGAAAATGGGCAATTGGTAATGATTTCTCCTACGTCTACTTCCGTAGAGTTATCGGGGAGAGGCAATTATATTTTCCGCACTGTTCCAAGCGATCGCTTTTCGGGGACAACTCTTGCTCGCTATTTACTTCAAGATCTACAAAAACAAAAAGTAGCTGTATTTTTTAACTCCACCAGCAATTATAGTCAATCCCTCAAAGATAGCTTTACTACCGCCCTATTTGCGGATGGCGGTGAGGTGGTCACCGAGATAGACTTTGCCAGCTTCATGTTTAATCCGAGTCAAGCGATTGAAGAGGTTATGGCTCAAGGTGCTGAGGCGATTTTACTTGCCTCGGATTCTACGGTATTCCCTGATGCCCTTGATGCGATCATTATTAATAACCATAAATTACCTCTGCTGGGAGGCGATAGTTTATACAGATCTGAAGTCTTAAAAGCAGGACGAGCAAAAGCAATGGGGATGGTTGTCGCTATCCCTTGGGATTTTGTCGCCAATGCCAACTCGGCTTTTGCCCAAAGCAGCCTCCAGTTATGGAGCGCACAGGTGAATTGGCGCACTGCCTTAGCCTATGATGCGGCTCAAGCGCTGTTAGAGGCGCTCACTGGCGAAGAACCGAGTCGTTCCAGTATCCAGAAAGCTCTGGTGGCTCCGGATTTTCAGGTCAGTGGTGCATCGGGAACTATTCGGTTTCTGCCATCAGGCGATCGCAATCAAGCCCTCCAGTTAGTACAAGTTCAACCTGGCGATCTCACCGGATTCGGCTATGATTTTGTTCCCCTAGTGGGATTTAAACCAGAACAATAATGATTCCTCTACTGTTCTTAATTTAGGATGAATACTCATTGGTTAAACATCTGTAATCAATCACTCAAGAAAATGCCTGAAAAATCAGTATTATTTGAAGCGATAGAAGCAGGGGATTCAAGGACTGTTCAATCCCTCATCACAAGTGGAGCTGACCTAAGTCAAAAAGATGTTGACGGACGCAGTCCAATGCGAGTAGCTGTTGCATTGGGTCATTTAGAAGTTGCCAAAACCTTGTTGAGTGCAGGTGCAGAAATTGATTGTCTAAACGAACATATATTCGGTAGAGCTGTTCATTATCAGCGGCTAGATATTATCTGCTTCTTGATTGAAAGGGGAATAGATGTCAATTTAAGGTTTATAGAATATGAAGAAGTAACTGCTTTAATGGAGGCTGCATCAGTTGGTAATATGAATATCGTCAAGAAACTGGTAGAGTCTGGGGCTGATGTCAATGCTATCAGTCGTCAGAATGAGTATGCACTGATGAACGCAGCTTCTAAAGGATGTCAGGAGATATGTAATTATCTAGCCCCTCTGACTTCCCCCGAACTACGGAAGTGGGTAGAAAAACTACATCCCAAAATGCTTCTAAGCGAGGCACCTAGAAAAATTGATATTCTGAGTCATGTGAGAAAGAGTGTTCGACGTTACAATCGTCGCCAATCACAAAAATAGACCTCTTGCATAATTGTGCAGAAAATAAATGGCAATGGAGTAATCCTGCATTCTTACCCCTATTCCCTATTCCCTATTCCCTGACTTCTGCAAGAAGTCTAATGATTGACGTGAGATGGGGAAACTAAGACTTCTATTGCTCTATGCTTAGTCTAGAAGAACAGGGCAATAATTTAGGCTTGTCTAATTCTCCATGTCTTGAGCATCTCCCCATCCCTGTGTCTACACTATGTGGGAATCAACTCCCCAGGACGTAACCTTGACCATTTACCCTGTTCTTGTTTAAAACTCTCACATCCGACCACATCCCACTCCATCTCAATGATCTCTCCCTGGTGGCGGATATTGACATTAATTTCAGGGTTGATGGCTTCAAAATCTGGATTTTCCGTCAGATGGGGTTGTTGGTGTTGACCTTCCACGGCATGATAGGTAAGGCAACGGTCTACATATTCGCAATTGACACAAATGCACATAAGCCAACATCAAGCTAAAACATCACAATAGAAAAAGAGAAGGATAAAGCACGCTCCTCTTTCCTCATACCAATTCTCGATCGGTTTGGGCTTAACCATTGGCTGAGAGCAACTTACCTGGAATTGGTATCCCTCTGCTAATCTAACCTATTCCTTCTTGAAATTGCCCAAATGTGTTCAGATTGTAATTCACCATGCTTGACTTAACTGGTGTAGCTCTTAGTCCAGAAACCTGGCCTTTTGATTTAGAATCGCTTCCCGAAGATACTTGTTTAGTGGGGGGAGCGGTGCGCGATAGCCTGCTGAAACGGCAACGGGATTATCTGGATCTGGATTTTGTGCTGCCGGAAAATGCTGTAGAAACGGCGCGTCAGATTGCTAAATTCTATGATGCGGGGTTTGTGGTGTTGGATGCCAGGCGGCAAATTGCGCGGGTGGTGTTTGAAAATGCCACAGCAGATTTTGCCCAACAGGAGGGAGAAACCCTACATCTTGATTTAAAGCGGCGGGATTTTACGGTTAATGCGATCGCCTATAATCCGTTTACCCAGACCTTAATAGACCCATTGGAAGGCTGTCAAGATTTACAACGCCAACTCATCCGTATGGTATCGGCGCAAAACTTGGCTGACGATCCCCTAAGACTGCTACGAGCCTATCGCCAAGCGAGCCAATTGGGGTTTACCCTTGACCGAGAAACCCAAAAAACCCTAATTAGGTTAGCACCAAAGTTGCGTCAAGTCGCAGCCGAACGGGTACGGATGGAGTTAGGGTATTTACTGAATTTACATTCGGGAAGTGAAGCGCTGGAGAAGGCTTGGAAAGATGGAGTGTTAACGGGTTGGTTTCCCCATAGCTGTGCAGAGCGGGTGACTCAAGTCCATCAGGTGGATCGGATTGCAGAGGAATTGAGCGATCGCTGGTCTCAATTACGAGAACACTTTAATCAACCCATTCTCGCCAGCCAACCCACCAATAGAATCAGTTTAGCTAAACTGATTCTGTTTATCTCCCCAGAAGTCCAAAAAGCTGAGGTAGAACTAAAATCCTTGAAATTGAGTCGTGCTGAAATTCGTGCGGCGATCGCCGTTTTGCAGCGCTTACCAAATATCCTCTACCCGCAACAGATGGACTTGCGAGACCAGTATTTTTTCTTCCAAGCGATCCGTTCCGTTTTTCCGACACTGATGCTCTTAGCACGGGTGAGAGGGGTGGCTGTGGAGGCGATTGCGCCCTTGTGCGATCGCTTCCTCAATCCCAACGATCCTGTCGTTTATCCCCAACCCCCGATCGCGGGTAATACCTTGATTGAATCCCTTAATCTATCCAAAGGCAAGTTAATCGGTCAATTATTAACCGAAATTCAGATCGCCCAAATTGAAGGCAAGGTTAGCACCCAAGCAGAGGCGATCGACTTTGCCCACAATTGGCTCAAACCCATTAAACCTTAGCAGAGAAGGAGTTGGTTAGGATAGTTAGGTTATGGTTTGAGGCAATAGGCAATGGGTAATAGAAAATGTCCTAACTCTCCCTTTCTCTGCTATGGGACATTTTCTATTGCTAGAAGGCTTCGCACTCTACCCCTCTTCTGTCACTCTAGGAAGACCATGACAGCGCTTTGTGCTGTAATTTTATCTCAAGTTCTCGGAAGAACGCAATTCTCAACAACCAGAGGCAACATCATCTCAAATTTAGCCCCTTTTCCAGGTTGGGAGAAACAATTCAGTTCTCCCTGATGTTTTTCCGTAATAATTTGATAGCTAATTGCCAAACCCAAACCTGTGCCTTTACCCACCGGTTTCGTAGTAAAGAAGGGATCAAAAAGTTTCTCAATGGACTTTTCACAAATACCTAAGCCATTATCTTCAATCACAATTTTTACCCTCTTCTGGACTGGGTAAGTGTGAATGCGAATATAACTGGGATTTTGCTTAATTTCTTCATAGGAACGATTTTGATTATATTCATCCAACGAATCAATCGCGTTAGAGATCAAGTTCATAAAGACTTGATTAAGCTGTCCTGCATAGCATTCAACTCGAGGAATATCGCCATAGTTTTTAATGACCTGAATTTCTGGATGTTCGGGTTTCGCTTTCAGACGATTTTGCAAAATCATTAACGTGCTATCTAAACCTTCATGGAGATCCACTTCTTTGACCTGGGATTCATCCATTCGTGAGAAGGTACGTAGGGATTTAATAATTTCCTTAATCCGATCTGAACCCACTTTCATAGAGCCGATTAAGCAGGGCAAATCTTCCTTAATAAATTCTAGATCAATGGCTTCTATTTCTGCTTCTATTTCCTCTTCTATTTCGGGGTAATATTTCTGGTACAGTTCAATTAAATTCAACACATCTTCAGTATATTTTTGGGCATGAGTGAGGTTCCCATAAATGAAGTTAACCGGATTATTAATTTCATGGGCAACCCCAGCAACCAATTGCCCTAAACTGGACATTTTTTCCGTTTGCACCAACTGGGTTTGGGTACTGCGCAGTTCAAATAGAGTCTGTTCGAGTTTCTGGGTTCTTTCTTGAACTCGTAGCTCTAACTCTTCATTGGCTCGTTTTAAGGATGCTTCTGCTTCAAAGCGCTTGCGATCGATTTTTCCTAGCGCTCTGGCGTTCCAGGCAATTAAGCTGGAAAATACAATCACATTGATAATGCCTAATAAGCAAATGGCTAATTCTGCAGTGTAGATTTTGTCACGATATCCCAATAACATTAGCCAACCAATAAATGGGGGAATCAGGACAGCAGGAAGGATAAGGCGCTGTGCCAAAATCCCCCCAGCATTGTTCATGGTGATTAATGACGCTAATCCTCGTTTGGGATTGGCCAGAAAGATGCTGAGGGTACTTAAGAGAAAAGCGATAGTTGTATGCAGAGCCATCGCACTAAAGGCTGAACCGTATTTATAAAAGTAAGCATTGCCGTAAAGATAGCCCAGCAATCCTAAATAAGCAATTAAAAAGCCCCCTAGGGCCAATATTTGCGAACTGAGATAATTTTTGCGGGGAAAAACTATGGCGATTAAGGCTAATCCAACCAGTAAAAAGTTTAAGGCAGTGTTGATTGCCATCCGTCCCGGAGAAGCGTTGGCAACAGCATCTACTGAATCTTTGAATACCAGTTGATCGATCCCAAAATCTATAGTTGAGACATATTGAATCAAGGTCAAAAAACCAATTAAAAATACCAAAATTGCTGAACTTTGGGAAGTCAAACGAGTTTTATGTGTCCCTGGGTCTTGATACCATGCCCATAGGGAAATACCACTAAAAAGAAAGCAAAATGCAGTGTTTGCTTTCATGGTCACTAGACCCGGTAGCACACTTTTGAGGAATCCAATATCAAAAAACCAGCCAATGATTACTATAAGTCCAATCCAAAATACAGCGATCGCACTCCGTTTTGAGACTTTTTGCAAATTTGCGATCAGTAACTTAGAGTGATTTACCACTGTTTTTTGGATAGATCTTACTTATTTGGAAAATTATACCACTTTTGTGATTTCTGTTGGTAATTGTAGTAACAATTTCAGAAAATCTTTAGATTTGTAAATAAATTCTGGTTAAAGTTTAAGGTTAGCCATAAAATTAACTCAGTTGCTAATACCGTATTCCCCATTCATGCATAGTATCCTCAAAGTTGTCGATCGCATCCTAGACACCCGTCCCGATACCCTCGACTTTCGCGACCAACTCTACGAAGCGACCTTAGTCGATGTTCCGGCTCGCATCGACCTGGAAGAATACAGGAAACTGAATATTCCCATTCTGGATCAAGGACGGGAAGGGGCTTGTACTGGGTTTGCCCTAGCTACAGTTGCCCATTATTTGCTGGCGAAACGCTATGGGTTAAACAATCTGACTCCAGTTAGCCCCTGGATGTTGTACGCTATGGCCAAACGCTACGATGAATGGCCGGGAGAAGACTACGAAGGATCGAGTGCCAGAGGAGCCATGAAAGCCTGGCATAAACACGGAGTGTGTAGCGATCGCCTCTGGACCCATCGCTCCGGAAAAGTGAAACGAGACCTGACGGGAACTCAAGCCTCGGATGCATCCCAACGCCCCCTGGGAGCCTATTATCGGGTGAATCATAAAGACTTGGTTGCCATGCATAGTGCGATCGCAGAAGTCGGAATCCTTTATGCCACAGGACTCGTCCATGAAGGCTGGGAAAGAATCGACTCAGATGGCGCGATCCCCCTCAAAGAAACGATTCGAGGCGGCCATGCCTTTGCTCTAGTGGGCTATGATGAACGGGGCTTTTGGTTCCAAAACTCCTGGGGCAATACCTGGGGCAAAAATGGCTTTGCTCTGATCGCCTATGATGATTGGCTGCTCAACGGAACTGATGTTTGGGTCGCGCGTTTGGGGGTTCCGATTATCCTCAATAATCCCATTCCCAGAAAATCTCAGTCACGCAGTAGTCAGCAAAAAACCAGCGCTATCTATGCGAATTTGCGTCCTCACTTAATCAGTATTGGTGCAGATGGGGCATTAAGCGACAATGGAACCTATGCAACCTCCTCTGAAGCTGTCCAGAGAATTTTAACCGAAGACTTTCCCCAGATGAGCGAATCTTGGCAGAAAAAACGCCTCTGTCTATTTGTCCCAGGGGGTTTACAGTCAAAAGACCAGGTGGTTGAAGCGATGACCAACTTGCGGCAAGTCTTCCTCAATCAAGAAATTTATCCCCTTGCTTTCCTCTGGAATAATGAGTATGGTGCAACGTTAACGCAGATTCTGCAAAATGGCTTAAAGCAGCGGCGACCCGAAGGCACAGTAGAAGACAATCAGGATTTTATGCTCGATCGCCTCGATGATGCCCTAGAACCGCTTGTCCGTCCAGAGGGAAGTCTTCAATGGAGTGTGTTGAAAACCAAAGCCTTACAAGCAGCGAAAATCTACAATGGGGGAATACGCTTAATTTTGCAATTTATCGATCGATTGCAAAAACAAGAGCCGAATCTAGAAATTCATCTCGTTGGTCATAGTTTAGGCAGTTTGCTCTTAGAACCCTTGGTACAACTGTTAACCACAGACGGTTTAATTAGCGGTTCCCTCCTGGGGGGAGATGTGGGCTATGGTCAGGCGATCGCCTCCTGTACCCTCTGGGCCCCTGCTTCCACTCTATCAGCGTTTCATGAAAGTTATGGCCAGGCGATCGCCAACAACAAAATCGGCAAATTTACCCTGTTTACCCTCACTGATGAAGCGGAAAATAACGACCAATGCGCTAACATTTATCACCGCTCTCTACTCTATTTGATCGCCCATAGCTTAGAAGAAAAACCCCGAATTCCCTTTTCGCCCACCCATGCTCAAGGAACGGCGATCGCTGGAATGGAAAAATTTATCCGCCAAGATGAACAACTCCAAAGTTGGATCGCCTCTGGCAAAGTGGATTGGATTTTAGCGCCCAATACCGGTTCCCAAGGCGCTCAATTCCATTGTGCCGCCCGCACCCATGAAGGCTTTTCCCAAGATCCAGCAACCTTAAGAGCGACCTTAGCTCGTATTCTGGGAGAACCCGAAATGGAGGAGAGCGAAGAGACTCAACAGTAGGAGATCGAGAGGCACAAGGTTGAGCGCATCTGATTAACTCTCTTCCGGAGGATGCCAACCGGCTGAAACCCAAGCTTGTCTTACAGCTACAGCATAGGGATTATTTAATTTTAAGGCGATCGCTGTTGCTCGCCCACAGGCTGTAATCCCCTGAATCCTTGTGCCATCTTCCGACCCAGTAAAATGGGAAGACCATTGTTGCTCACGAGGGTTGTATAACTCTACCTTTTTCTGGCTAGATATGGATTTTAGATCTAATCCATTACTCCTAACGGGTGGAATTAAGGAAATTATGGTATCGGCTAAAACGCTGGCTAAATCTCGGTTAGCCAGTTGTGCAAAACGTTTAGCCTGTAGATAAACATCATCAGGTAAGGTAATAGTGATTTGGGTACTCATGGGTTGGCATCAGACTTGAGTATTTTCAGGATAACGAGAAAATGTAGCTCACCTAGGGCCGAATTCTGGCAGAATCAGACATAGAGCAGTCGAAAACTGGAAACCGTAGGCGATCGTGTCCATTTCCCCCGTCTTTACTTTAGAGCTAAAATTTCTCACCATCAGTCTATGGCTAGGATTCATCTTCTTTGCCTCGGTCTGGCTGAGTCGTTATCCTTGGGCGAATGCGGAAATCATTCGTAAGGTGGTTCATATTGGCTCAGGAAATGTGATTCTGTTGGCCTGGTTCTTCGATATTCCTGCTTGGGTGGGGATAGCTGCCTCGATTGTATTTAGTGCGATCGCCCTGTTATCCTACTCTTTCCCCATCCTACCGGGCATTAATGGCATCGGTCGCCAAAGTTGGGGGACATTTTTCTACTCGGTGAGTATTGGTCTGCTCATTGCCCTCTTTTGGCCGTTGCATCAACCCTATTATGCTGCTCTGGGCATTTTGATTATGACTTGGGGCGATGCTCTAGCGGCCTTAGTGGGGCAAAATTTTGGTACACGTCCCTATTCCCTAGGCACGATTCAAAAAACCTGGGAAGGAACGACAACCATGTTTGCGGTCAGTTATCTGATCTGTGTCGTGATTTTGCTGCCGGTTTATGGCAATGTGAGCTTGATTTGGATTTCTTCAGCGATCGTTGCTCTGTTTGCCACTATTTTAGAAGCGTTTTCCCGCTTTGGTATTGATAATTTAACCGTCCCGCTCGGTAGCGCGATCCTGGCCTTTGGATTAATGGAAGGCTTAACCCTAGGAGAATTCTATCTCCGTTAACTCTCCCCATGACCCATGCTCCATTGCCCAAATGGTTTCCAAACCTGTAACACTCACACTAGAATCAATACCATGCCCTATGCTTAAATCATGCCTTCACCCGTGAAGTCGCCTAAATCAAAGTCCCAATTGCCCTTGGATCAAGTCCCCGATCCAGAGCAACTTGACAATATTAAAACCCAATTAGATCTGATTTTACTGGCACTGGAGGCCTTGGCGGGGATTGGCTCCGAAGCCATGCTACAAGCAGCAAGTAAACTTAATTTACCAGGAGTTAGCGATCGCGTCAGCTTGTGGCGTTTACGTCAAGCGAGTCCCTTACGCAAAGGGAGTGGCGGCCGGAAAAAACTCGATGTCGAAGAGGCGCGATCGCTCGTGTTAATCTGTTGTGAATTAGCCCAAAATCACCAAGAACGGATTCGCCGTGCAGTCGGACTACTTGAACAACTAACGGCCGAAGATCGCCCCCCACATACGATGTCCCTCCTGGGGGATTATCTCGACACTTTTACCAATACTTATCAAGAGCGAATGCTCGACGGTGAAGACATCTCCCCCGATGAGCTTACCCCCCTAGCCCTCAAACTCCTAATCGATCTGCTCTTTTACTCAAGTCCCGGAGGCCCTCGTCGTCTCTGGTTAGCCCTCCTAGACCGCTCCCTCTGAATTCATTATTAATTATTAATTGATCCCATGAGTTCCTCCGTCATCCGACGCTATACCCCACCCACCTGCACCCTAGAAATTATCGGTCAATCTTCTCCCCTCTCGCGATGGATGAAACAACCGGTAATCAAAAACCTGCGCTTTCGCTTACATTTCGATGACCCACGGAAAGGAACAGAGGCTAAAATTACGGTTAAGGGCGATCGCACCCAACTCGAAAGCCTCTGCGATCTTGTTACTACCACCGTTCAAACGCTCCTCACCCAGTCTCCTCCAACCGAACCCAAACGCCTCACCCAACATCAACTCAACCTCGGCCCCCTCGGAGAAGATGACAACGACCTCACTGTTACCCTCAGCGCTCTGCAACTGTTCGATCTGGCCACGGCGATCGAACAATATACCTTAGATCTCGTTACTCTCCCTGAAGAAGTCGAAACTCCCAAACCCATCTCTCCACCCAACCCAACCTTAAGATTTGTAGCCAGTTTCCTGCTGGGTCTTGGCATCACCGCTACCAGTGTCATCGTCTTGAAAGACTTGTATCCCTATCCAGAAGCAAGTTTTGAAACGGCGACTCAACCCCAGAGTGAAAAGGAAACTCAAAGTCCAGAGATTGAGGATAATGCCTCGATTGTCCAACAACCCACTGTTCCCTCTGCCCCCCTAGAGGAAGTCCCCTCACCCTCACCCTCTCCCATGACTTCCGATGAAAAACTACCTCCTCCTCCCCCTGTGGGAGAAACTACCCCTGAATCTCCCGATCCTCCTCCTATTGCCAATGTGACCCCATCCGAACCTCCAAGTATAGCCGCTTCAGCTCCCCCTCCTGCACCCAGTTTTCCGCCACCTGAGCCGGTCTTGAGTGCCCCTCCCGAGGGCATCGCGCTCCCCCCCCCTATCCCTTTAGACGAACCGGAATCAGCGGCTATTTTACCGGCTCCTGAGGCTGAACTCCCTGCCCTTGCACCTGCACCCTCCCTAGAGCGTCCCCCCACAGAACTTGATGATGTAATTCCTCCGACAGAAGCTCAAAGTGCTTCTCCTCCATTAGACCTGAGTGCAAGAGCGGAACGTAATCTATTTGATAATATTCCCCAAGTTGCTGAAGCCCGGCAATATTTTGAACAGCGCTGGACTCCTCCAGAAAGTTTAAATAAAACAATTGAATATAATATTACGCTGAATGTCGATGGCACAGTTCAAGGCATTTCTCCCCTCGGAGAAACCGCAGCAACTTATTTAGATCGCACGGGAATTCCGTTACTGGGTGAACCTTTAGTTTCCCCCCTAGAAAGTAATCTTCAACCTCGCTTGCGTGTTGTTTTTAATCCTGATGGTACAGTACAAACTTTCCTGCAATCTTCTGAATAGGGAATAGGGAATAGGGAATAGGCAATATCCTAACTATCCTTTGCACTATTTCCCTAGGGCGAAGCACTACATCGCCAGTAAGGGAGCAGCAGCAAGCAGGGTTTGGGTGTAAGGATGCTGGGGATGGGTAAAGATTTCGTGGGTGGTGTTGAGTTCGACAATTTTACCTTGATTCATGACCGCGATGCGATCGCATAAAAATCGCGCTACCCACAGGTCATGGGTGATGAACAGATAGGTCAGTTCAAACTCCCGTTTCAGGTCTAACATCAGTTGTAGAACCTGTGCTTGCACACTGGCATCGAGCATACTGACGGGTTCATCGCAGATCACCAGTTTCGGCCGCGTAATCAGAGCTCGGGCGATCGCCACCCGTTGCTGTTGTCCCCCAGAAAGTTCTCCTGGATAGCGAGAATAGTAGGTTTTTGTGGGGGTTAAACCGACTCTTTCTAGCATCTCTGTGACCCTTGGTTTCGCCGTCTTGGGGGTTTCTAGACCATGAATCAGGAGGGGATCAGTAATGCTCTCACCGACTGTCATGAGGGGATTTAAGCAGGCGTGAGGGTCTTGGAAAACCATTTGCATCTGTTGACGCAGTTGGCGCAGGGATTTACGGTTGATAGAGGTAATCCCATTGCCCAAGAATTCGACCCTGCCAGAGGTGGGTTTAATCAGTTGTAAAATGGTGCGTGAAAGGGTACTTTTTCCACAACCGGATTCTCCCACCAGTCCTAAAATTTCCCCCGGATAAAGTTCAAAGTTGACCCCATCCACGGCTTTAATTACGGTTGCGTTTCGGGTAAACAGTTGTTGGATTAAATTGCTCTCTAAGCTGTAATGTTTGTTCAGATCGTCCACTTGAAGTAAGGGTTGCTTTTCGGGGACAGTCGTCACTGCTTTGGTCTCGATCGCGTGAATATGGAGTGCCGCTTCCAGCAAAGATTGGGTATACTCCTGTTGGGGATGAAAGAGTACCTGTTTGCTCAGATCGCGCTCAATTAACTTCCCTTGATACATCACTGCAATTTCCGAGCAGTATTCCCCCACTAAGGCTAAATCGTGGGAAATCAGCAATAACCCCATTTCCCGCTCGGCACATAATCGGGTTAATTCCTGTAGAATTTGGGCAGAGACCGTTACATCTAAGCTGGTGGTGGGTTCATCGGCAATAATCAGCTTCGGATTTAATAATAGCGCTAAGGCGATCGCCACCCGCTGACGCATTCCGCCGCTAAACTCGTGGGGATATTGAGACCATCGGGACGCAGAAATACTAACGGTTTCCAAAACAGCGATCGCCCGATCTTTGGCTTCCCGATAGGATAAAGACTGGTGAGACTGTAGGGTTTCCACACAATGATCGCCAATCGTCATCAAAGGATCGAGACGAGTCATGGGATCTTGGAAAATGAGCGCGACTTCTTCTCCTCGAAACCGTTGGAGTTCCTCTTCGCTTAACCCTAAAACCGATTTTCCCTCAACTTGAATGTCTCCTTGCACCTGGGACTGGGACGGCAACAGGCGCATAATGGCTCGTCCCAAGGTTGATTTCCCACACCCCGACTCCCCCACTAAACCCAGGCGATCGCCCGCTTTCAGAGTCAAGGAGACCTCGCTAACGGCCCATTCTGAATGGGGATTATAGGCGATCGATAACTGGTCAAGCTGTAACAGAGGTGGAGTCATAGGAAAGGATTTATAGAGAAATCGAATATCCTTGACTGTATACCATTTGCAATTTTATAGCACGGTAACCCACAGATCGTCTCTAGTCTTTTCTTGCTCTTTCTCTGTTCCTAGAAATTTCATCAATAATCCTGGTAATACCAGGATTAAATGTTATAATTACAAAGAGAAATACTTTGCAAATACTATGCTTTATCGTCAAAGAATATTGTTGAAAATAATTCAAAGAACTGGGGGGAATATTTCTCTTTTACAACTAATGAAATGGTCATTTCTCCTTCATCAAGAAACCCCATCTGGTGGTGGTTCGACCTTTTATGGATTTATTCCTTATCTATACGGACCCTATTCATTCACCCTCAATCGTGAAGTTGATGTATTAGTCCGCAATGGTTTTTTAAAGAAGCAAGAGTCCAATCGTTGGCAACTCACTCCCGTAGGAGAACAACAGGAAGTCCGTTTGCCTAACCAAATTCATGAAGATATTTCTACCGTAATCAATGAATATGGAAAGTTATCTATATGTGAGTTAAAGAATACAGTTTACCATCATTATCCCTGGTTTACAATAAACAGCACCATAGACAATAAATGCAAACCTGAACGACCAATTGCACCCCTGGCAATTTATACGGCTGGATATGAAAAGAAAACTGTTGATGATTTTCTCAATCTCCTGATGCAATCGGGAATTCAGAAGCTGATTGATGTTCGCTATAATCCTATTGCACGCCGCTATGGTTTTCATAAAAGTACCTTACAAAAGTTGTGTCATTCTCTTGATATTGACTATCAACATCTTCCCGGATTAGGAATTCCTGGAGCCGCTCGCAAAAACTTAAATTCAAGCGATCGCTATCAATCCCTCTTTGAAGGCTATCGTTCTAACTTATGTAATTGCCCTGATGATATCGAGACAGTTATATCCCTCCTAACCTCTCAACCTAGTGTTTTAGTCTGTATGGAAGCCAATCCAGAATGTTGCCATCGCAACATACTTGCTCAGTATATAGCAGGTATAATTAACTTACCCATTGAGCATCTTAGATATTCGTAATGAGCGATCGAGCCATAAAAACCAAAGTTTTGATTACAGTCATGACCTATCCTCATCCATCAAGCAGCTATCAAGAATTAATTTGTACGGCTGGAATTACAGAGAATTATGAATGGGTGAGGCTCTATCCGATTGATTATCGGTATAGAAGTAGAGATCAACAATTTCGTAAATACCAGTGGATAGAAGTCGATCTTTTAGCTCATGGTGATGGGAAAGATCGCCGCAAAGAAAGCAGAAAGCCCATTTTAGAGACTCTACAGATATTGGGAGAGCCTCTTTCAACCAAAAGGGGTTGGCAAGAGCGACGGGACATTATAGATCGAATGCCAATCTACACCGTAAAACAACTGAAAGAATTACATCAATCAGATCGCACTTCTTTAGGCATTGTCCGTCCCACAAAAGTTCTTGATTTAAAAATTGAACCGGATCAATCTGAGTGGAAACCTGAATGGCAACAACTATTTGACCAACTGAAACTATTTGGCCCACCTCAAAAACCTTTGCGTAAAATACCCTATAAATTTCGCTATGTATTTGAATGTGAAGATAGCCATACACCTCATAAGGTGATGATTACAGATTGGGAATTAGGAGTTCTTTGGCTCAAGGAAGTGGATCGATTAGGGGATGAGGAAAAAGCAGCTTTAAGTGTGCGAAATAAGTTCTTCAATGAAATTTGTAGCAACCAGAAAGATACACTGTTTTTTATGGGAACAGTGTTTCCTTATAATACTTGGATTGTTTTGGGTGTCTTTTGGCCTCCCAAAAAGGTTAAGAAACAACCTGAATTTATGCAAGGGAGTTTATTCTAGCAGTAGGGAGCGCATAATCACCCGTCCTAGGGTCGATTTCCCACACTCGGACTCCCCCACCAAAGCCAGGCGATTACCCGCTTTCAGGGTCAAGGAGACATCCCTAACAGCCCATTCTGAATGGGGATTATAGGCGATTGATAACTGGTCAACCTGTAACAGAGGTGGAGTCATGGTTTATAGCGCTTCGTGTTGGTCATCGGTCATTGGGATCTAGTTTAGTTTTACAGTACTTCGCGCGGCAGAAGGGGAATGGGGAATGGGGAAACTATTTTTAGTCCTAGGATTAAATTATTCCATCTCCCTGTCCCTCCATCTCCCTCATTAAAAATCATTGCCACTCAACAACGTTTGGTAATATTTCCAGTGCATTTGAGCAGAATTCTCCCAAGTATAGCGAGAGAGAATCGATCGACTGTTTTGGATTAATGATTTTCTGGTTTCTGGATCGATGCTTCGTTTCATGGCAATTGCAATCTCATTGACCTGTTCGGCATCCACTAAAAGAGCTTGTTCTCGCGTGAGAAACTCTGTAAAAGGAGGCCGATCGCTAGTTACAACAGGAAGTCCTGATGCGATCGCTTCCATCACCACTAAACCCCAGCCTTCTTTAACTGAGGGAAAGATAAAAGCATCGGCACATCGATAGAGAACCGGCAGATCGCGATCGCCGATCGCGCCCGGTAAAAGTAGCGCTTTTCCTTCCTCTATTCCGAGTCGTTTGACTTCTGCAAAAAAGCGATCCTGATAATCCGAATAATCAAACAGGGTCAGTCCTCCAGCAATAATCAATTGCGCTTGTGGAAACTCAGGTAAAACTTGGGCAAATGCCTGTAAGATCCGAATTGAATTTTTGCGCGGCTCTACCCCACCAATATTGAGAAAAACGGGTTTTCCGACAATCTCCAAACGCTTTTTCAAACTGTTTTCCGAACCCTCTTTGAGCGCAGAAAAGCGCTGAGTATTGACTCCATTAAAGACCACTGGCGCATCAATTTTATATAATCGTTGTAATTCTTGCTGCCAGTAATGACTGACGCAGATACAGCGATCGCTCAGTAAAATTGATTTTTCTTGACAAGTTTGTAAATAAGGGCTGGTGTAATTGTCAATATGATGGACAGTGCGCAGAATGTAAGGAATGGAATAGCCTTGCGATCGCAGCCTCACCAAAGCATTGGCGCTGATACAGTCCTGAGCATGGTAAATATCGTAATTATCTTCATGTTGACTGAAATAATTGACATACTCTTGAATGCGCTGTTCTACCACACCATCAATAGTCTGGGGAGGCGGCTTGGTGGGGACTAAACGATAATTGCAAGTGAGAGGACGGCAAAAATTCCCCCCATCTTTATTCAGAGCAAAGATGCAAACCGAGAGTCCCCTGCGATCGAGAGCTTCGGCTAATTCCATGGTATGAATTACGCCACCGCGAGGTTTGGTTGAGTACGTTAAAAGGGCAACTCGCATAATAGACAATAGACAATAGTTTGCATTGCTAGGGTTTAAATTTTCAAGCCTGTTCCCTAACCTCCACAGATCGCATTTTCAGCCAACCCTAATTCACGATTGATGTAGCAATTTGGTCATTGCGTAAAATGGTTTTACGAGCCGAGTGCAGCTTGCTCAATGACACCCGTGTAGCTCAGATTAAAAGTCTGTTGGGTACTAGCAATATAATTAGCCAGATAAGTCGCATCCCGCGCTATTCCAGAAAAGCGACCCGAACCCCAAGTATACAGCCAAGGTAAACCGAGGAAATATAATCCCGATACTGAGGTTATCCCGCGATCGTGACTGGGATAGCCTTTACCGTCAAAGATGGGAATTTCGATCCATTCATAGTTGGACGTATAGCCCGTACACCAAATCACCGTGCTAATGTTGGCATCGCGATAATTTAACTGCAATACTTCGGTTTTGGGTTCCCATACCGGTTGATAGGGCGTTTCGATGGGAGCCGGAATATTATGTTTCTCAATAAAACCGTCGATGGTGCGTTTAATGCTTTCAGCCACAGCATCGGCAGCATTTAAGTTTTCCTTGAGATTATCTCGGAATTGTAGGCGATCGCCCTCAATATCGACCAGATGTCCGTAGAGTTTCATTCCTTCTGTGGCAAAATGTCGCAGATCGATTTCTCGTCCGCCCCCTCGTCCGGTAACATAATGATTGGTTTTAGTACGGACTTTATGCTTATCCGGATGCTGGTCGATAGAAAGGTCGTAATATCCCATTTTATCGAGCCAATCTACCACATCTTTCCCGCGATATTTCCGAGGGGAACGAGGCGCGCCACCCACGCACAAATGCACGGGTTTGCCCGCAAGATGCAGATCTTCGGCAATTTGACAGCCAGATTGTCCCGTACCAACTATTAAAATTTCTCCATCGGGAAGAGATTCAGGGTTTTTATATTCTGAGGAATGGATTTGTTTGATATGGGAAGAAACACGCTCTGATAAGGCGGGAATTTTAGGACGATGGTAACCTCCTGTGGCAATGACAACGGCATCGCAAGTAAATTCGCCAAGGCTGGTTTCTAAGGTATATCCTTTGCTATCCGGACGATGCAACCGTTGAACTTCTACGCCTTCTTTAATCAGAGGATTGAATGATTGGGCATAATCCTGGATATATTGCACAATTTCATCTCGTTGCATAAATCCATTTGGATCGTTTCCTGGGTAAGTATATCCAGGTAATGTGCATTGCCAGTTAGGCGTAACTAAACAAAAGCTATCCCAGCGCAGAGATCGCCAAGAATAGCCGATCTGATTTTTTTCAAAAATAATGCAATCTATTCCTCTCTCTTGCAGACAATAACTCATGGAGAGTCCAGCTTGTCCTCCGCCAACAATTGCTACTGAATAATGTGTCTTCATCACTAAATTCTCCATCAATAAATGCTTCAGGATTGCGATCTTGGTTCTGGCCAGCGATCTCATTAACGCTCAACATTGCCCTGTTTGCCAGATTAGATTCGGCTTGAGTGTTTTCTTGTATTTCTGGCTACAGAATTCCCAGGTTTGATGCTAAAAATAGGGGCACTTGCCACAAGTTAATTTCTACAACGAAGCCATAACATTACCCCTATCTATTTCCATAGGTAAAAAGCGATCGGGCTTGCCTCAACAATGTTTCCAGCTTTACAGAATTCGGCGTGATTTTGGGAATCAATGGAATAGCGCAACTCCTTAGCCTTACTATGTCCGATCCAAGTCCCAATCTGTTGAATGTCCCGCGATTGCTCTTCGATTTGCACCAAGCCAATCGAATTGCCCAAAGTATTTATGGCTGTTTAGATGCTCGAGAAATTGCCAATCGAGTCACGCAAGAACTGGTCGAACAGTTTAATTGTAGGTTAGCTCGAATTTGGTTGGTAGAACGTCAGTTTCCTCATCTCAAGCTGGTGGCTTCTTCTGGGTTATATACCAATACGGATGGCTGTTTCGGACAAGTGCCGATGGGAGCGTTTAAGGTCGGGAAAATCGCGCAAAATCGCGTGTCTTTTTTAAGTAATAATCTAGCGGATGAACCTTGGGTGAAAGATCGAGATTGGGCTATTCATCATGGTATTCAAGGATTTGCCGGGTATCCTTTAGCCACGCCAGAAACGGTGGTTGGGGTATTAGCGGTGTTTAGTTGCGAACCTCTAGCCCCAGAATTTTTAGAAATATTATTGAGTTTGTGTACGACGGTGACGGTAGCTCTGGGGAATGCGCTGGAATTTGAAAAATCGCAGCATTCTAAGTCGGCCCAGCGATCGCCTCTCAATCTGCCCTCTCCCATGCTCTCGGATCGCTTGGCACATATCTTACAGCGCGTACCCTTAAAATTAGTGGGGACAGAGCGATCGCTACCCATCTCGTTAACTTATCTGTTTTTGCGTTTGGCGGAAGTCGTGCAGCAGCTCAATTGCATGACCTGTTCTTTAATTTACGAACAAGAATTTGCGATTTTGCGATCGATTGTACCGGTTTCTGAGGCGATCGCCCTGGAAGAGAACAGCCTACAAGATAGTTTCCTGCCTCACGAGATCGAGCATATTTCCTTTGCCAGTACTTGTTTGGGAGGACGATTAGAAGCAATTTTAGACAGTCCCCAAACCATTCTCCAAATTGCTCTGCAACTCCCTTATGCCCAAGAGCCAAACCCTATTCGCGTGCGGGTTAATATGCGATCGCCGGCTTTGCAATTTGCCTTTTCGCAAATGGTTGTTGCTGCCGGGTTTAGTCTATGCGTGACTCCCTCAAAAAAGATCCCTTTAATTAGCGATCGCAGTAGTTTAATTTATGAAAGTCAGTATGTGGTTTGGGTGCAGCACGATAGCCCAATTATTCCCAAAACCGTGAAAGCGAAAATCGACTTAGAAACCAATCCCAGACAACTCAGGCAAGCCATTGAAACGATTATGGGTGGAGGAATCTGGGGAATTGAAGATGACACGCAAACCCAACCCACCCTATCCGTACGAGAGCGGGAAGTAATGAAATTGCTGACACAGGGATTGCGCGATCGGCAAATCGCGAATCGGCTCTATATTAGCGAAAGTACCGTTAAGTTTCATATTAACAATACTTTAGCCAAACTCAAAGCCAAAACACGGATGCAGGCTCTCTATCAACTGATGCAAAATGGTTGGTTTGACGATCGGCGTTAAAATATCGAGACCAATACAGCACTTTGCCATAACCCTGGGGCGATCGCCTAGTATTCAGCTTGTTGGATTTGCGATTTCATTTAATACCCACTCAGTAGAACGCACCGTGCAAAATTCGCGATCCAGACTGGCTAAATGAATTCGATGGATATCTTCTGCTGAATATTCGACACAATGCTGTATATGAATTATGGGTAAATGCTTCCTACGCCATGCGGAAAGCAGTAACGCAATATGCGATTCAGCATTTAAGTTGTTTCTATTCCCCCACCTTGGATCGTCGAAACCTTTTTGCACATCTATGATTAGCAAAGCTTTGTTGCACATCGATTTTTCCTGCCCACAGATCGCCCTAAAAGAGGTGGCTTATCGTTATTTTAGCGTCAACTGTACTTCATAACAGCAGTTCCTGCTGTATTTTTTAGTTCTGGATGCTCAATACGATCGCCAACGCTTAATCCATTATTCAATAAACTGTAAGACCTTCACCTTAGCATCAGAGGAATAGCGAGTCGAAGCGGTTTCTAACTTCTTTAACTGTCCCAACGCCAAACTACAGGCAAACCCATATTTGGCTTTCACGCGATCGCTGCCTTCTTGCAGAGCCGTGCGCGATCGCACCATAAAATTGGCCAGCTCGTACTCGGTTTGGGCAGTTAAATGCTTTTGTACCACTAAAGAAGGAGAATAGCAAACTTCTCGGATTCCATCGGGCCACTCAATCTCAAAGCGTATTTCTGGCATGGATCAATTGCGATTTGAAATAACAAGGACAACCATCGCCTTGGATTGTAACAGGAAGATCGCCAAGCCTATCCGAAAAAGAATCAATTTATCTGACCACTATCGATTTCGCTAGGGTGCGATCGCAATTTTCCTGACTGGCAATCAATTTATCCGGTTGTTCCTATCCATCTCACTAGACTTGGATTTTATGTAGCTAGACATACAAAAATCAAATTGTGGAGGGCATTAATCTACCTTCGAGAGCAAGGCATCACGTTATGCCAAATCATGCTGAATCTACAAAAAAATTGAGGAATTATCGTGCCAGAAGTAACTACCCCCAAACACCAAGCCGGTGACTTTTTTGTTAATTACGAAGAGAAAGTTTTTCCAGATGTTAAAGCCGAACCTGGTGAAAAAGCCCTGGTTACCTTCCACACGGTTGCCTTTGAAGGTTCCATTGGTCTAGTAAATCTCTTGCAAGCGACGCGCCTGATTCGCAAAGGATTTGAAACCTCAATTCTTCTTTATGGCCCGGGCGTTACCCTAGGCATTCAACGTGGTTTTCCCAAACTTGGCGATGAAGCTTTTCCCGGACATATGGCCATCAATAATCAGTTGGTCAAAATCATGGAAGAAGGCGGTAAAGTTTACGCTTGTCGCTTTGCTCTACAAGCCCTTTACGGTCACGGTGAACCCTCTTTAATCCCTGGAATTATTCCCATTAACCCTCTCGATGTCCTCGATATTGTTTTAGTTCATCGCCAAGCAGGGGCCTTGATCTTGGATTCTTGGACCATGTAATCCATTTCCCATTCCTTGTTCCCTATTCCCTCATCTAAAGCGCTCTATGATGCTCGACTATACTGGCACAATTCGTGCGGCTGCCGCTCAAATTTCTCCCGTTTTATTCAGTCGGGAAGGAACATTAAACAAAGTCCTTGAGGCGATCGCACAAGCCGCCCAACAGGATGCGCGCTTAATCGTTTTTCCAGAGACTTTCGTTCCCTACTATCCCTATTTTTCCTTCATTCAACCTCCGGTTCTGATGGGAAAGGAACATATGCGCCTTTATGAGGAGGCCGTAACCGTTCCGGGGCCGGCGGTAGAGGCTGTGGCTCAAGCTGCCAGTCAGTATGGCATGGTGGTGATTTTAGGGATTAACGAACGAGATGCGGGGTCGCTCTATAACACGCAACTGATCTTTGATGCCGATGGCACTTTAGCTCTAAAACGGCGGAAAATTACCCCCACTTATCACGAACGCATGGTTTGGGGTCAAGGAGATGGATCGGGCTTACAAGTGGTCGATACAGCCATTGGTAAAGTGGGCGCACTCGCCTGTTGGGAACATTACAATCCTCTCGCCCGCTATGCATTGATGGCGCAGCACGAGCAGATTCATTGTTCTCAATTTCCCGGTTCTCTCGTTGGCGATATCTTCACAGAGCAAATTGAGGTGACCATTCGCCATCATGCTCTCGAGTCGGGTTGTTTTGTGGTTAATGCTACCAGTTGGTTATCTCCGGAACAAGTGCAACAAATTACGACAGATGAGCGCTTGCAAAAGGTGTTGCAAGGGGGATGCAATACCGCTATTATCGGGCCGGAAGGGAATCATTTAGCTACGCCTTTAACGGAAGGCGAAGGGTTGGTGATTGCCGATTTAGATTTTTCGCTGTTGACGAAGCGCAAGCGCATGATGGATTCTGTCGGACATTATGCTCGCCCGGAGTTGTTGCAGTTGCAGATCGATCGCCAACCGAAAGCCATGATGCGTGAAATCATACGCGATCGCAACCCTCTATCGTTTGAGTCGATCGCTGGTTCGTCGAATGGTGGGGGCGCGGAATCTGTCCCGGAATCTTTAGATATGAAATTATGAATAAACAACGGTTAATTGTCGAATTGCAATCGCAAGGATTGCAACTGACCGGGCAAAATGGAGGAGCATCGGGTCGTCAAGGCGGTGCTGGACCCTCGGATCATAAGGCGATCGCCGTTAATGGGACGACGGTGATGGTTCCAGTCTATACGGGGACGGCCGCTGATTCTCCTTACAGCCTGGCCTCATCTCATACGGAGGCGATCGAGAGTACCCTAGCCCATTGCGGGGAAACCGTTGCTTCGATTTCGTTTCCCCGACAGCCTCGGTTTTATGACCTGAAAACGGCGGAAGGGATTCCCTACAAACAGATTGCATTGCTGCACAGTCATGATGTTTTGGCGACAACAGTTTTGCAAACCTGTATGCGTTATGGCGATCGCGAGAGCGCCTGTCAATTTTGTGCGATCGGGCAGTCGTTAGCAGCGGGGCAAACCATCGCTCGCAAAACGCCCGCCCAATTAGCAGAGGTGGCAGAAGCAGCCGTGCGTTTGGATGGAGTCAAGCAGATAGTCATGACGACGGGAACGCCGAATACGAGCGATCGCGGGGCGGCTTATTTGGCAGAGTGCGCGCGGGCGATTAAACAACGGGTGAAGATTCCCATTCAAGCTCAATGCGAACCTCCCGCAGATTTTATCTGGTTCCAGCGAATGCGGGATGCGGGGATTGAAAATTTGGGGATGCATCTGGAAGCCGTCACCCCAGAAGTGCGCGCCAAAATCATGCCGGGTAAGGCAGAAGTTTCCTTAGAATACTACTTTGAGGCGTTTGCCGCAGCAGTCGAGGTGTTTGGTTGGGGGCAGGTGAGTACCTATTTGCTGGCTGGTTTAGGCGACAGTTTAGAGGCATTGATAGCAGTGAGCGATCTCCTGATTCAAACCGGCGTTTATCCCTTTGTCGTCCCTTTTGTCCCGATTACGGGAACGCCTTTGGAGCATACTCCCGCATCGGATAGCGAATTTATGTACCGCTTGTACCAAGCGATCGGGGATTTGTTACGAAAAGCGGGAATGTCATCTCAAAACATGCAAGCCGGTTGCGCCAAATGCGGTGCATGTTCGGCGCTATCGACCTTTGAATCCTAATGTTGCGCGATCGCGTGTCGGTCTTTCTCCTCAGTCACCGAGCTGTTTTCTAAAATCAGTTTTGGATAAACAACACGGGCAAAGGAGCAAGAGAGGAAGGGCGATCTCCATCTTGGAATCATCGTAACTTGCCGATCGCTTGAAATGCCCCTACCTCTTTGCGTCTAAATACCTGACTTATCCAAAACTGAGGTTTCTTAGAAGACTAAAGATCCCCTATTCCGGGTTAGCTTCAGCTTTTTCTTGCTCGATCTGTTCTTTAGTCGGAAGCGTATTTTTTTCTTGAGTTTCAGTGTTCTTCAATTTCGATTTATCAAACTTAGCTACTTCCGAGATATCGGGTTTATCTGTCATAGGAATAGACCTCCTGGTTGAAATGATAGGAACGATAAAGAGGTGAACAATGCCGCCAGCTTTAGAAACACTTACGATGGATAATCGATGGGCCGCTTTCCTCGTATTCTTGCCGGCTAATCCACATCTGTTGGAAGGTAGACAAAGAAGCCAGAATAGAGCCACCAATCCACACACTATATTTGCGTTCCGGAGGTGCAATAATCTTGATTTTCATGGTGGGAGGAGCCAGAGCCGAAATTTCTTTCTGCATCCGATCGGCAATTCCTGGGAACATCGTTGTTCCTCCACTCAGAACCGTGTTGGCATACAGATCTTTACGAATATCCACATCGCATTTCATAATCGAATTGTATGTGGTTTCGTGAATTCCCGCCGATTCCATGCCAATAAAGGCAGGTTGGAACAAGGTTTCCGGACACCGGAATCGCTCGTTGCCCAGGGTGATGACTTGGCCATCCGGTAGCTCATAAGATTTTTCTAAAGAACGACTACTGGCTGCTGTTTGCATCTCCTGCTCGAAATCGAGAGCAACATAGCATAATTTTTCTTTAATATCGCGGACAATTTCCCGTTCTGCGGTCGTGTTTAAACTATATCCCCGCTCGGCCAAGATTTTCACTAGATAGTCGGTTAAATCTCGGCCGGCTAAATCGAGGCGAATAATGGCATGAGGGAGGGCATATCCTTCATAAATTGGAACCGTATGACTGACTCCATCGCCAGAGTCTAAAACAATTCCAGTGGTGCGCCCGCTGGCGTAGAGTGAGAGAACGGCTTGAATGGCAACATACATGGCCGGGACTTTAAATGTCTCGAACATAATTTGCGTCATTTTCTCGCGGTTTGCCTTGGGATTTAATGGGGCTTCAGTGAGTAAAACCGGGTGTTTGGAGGGATCGATTTTCAGTTCGTTATAGAAGGTATGATGCCATATCTTCTCCATATCATCCCAGTTGGTAACAATTCTATGTTCGATGGGATTTTTGAGGGTCAGAATTCCTCGTTTGCTCTGGGCTTCGTCCCCAATATAAGAGTCTGGTTGCCCCGTTCCTATGTTCACTCCTTGATGGCGAGGTCTCCCCACAATACTGGGAAAGATGGCTCTTGGGGCATTGTCTCCAGCAAAGCCAGCTTTGACCATTCCTGAGCCATTGTCAATGACTATTGCTGCTACATCATCTGACATAGTGTTTGATTCCATTGGTTAGGTCTTGTCAAGGATAGCTTACCACCATCGTTGTTCGAGATCGGAGTCGCTTTATAAAAAGAATATAAAGAGTCGATCTGGGTAAGTGATATGAAGTGCGTCAGTGTGGGGAGCAAGGAAGAGGGGACAGAATTTAAGGAGAACAACTAGAAAAAAATGAAATTAGTATCGAAATAGTCAAATTCAAGAGGCAAGTGTTTGCTATCTTAATCCCAAGAAAAAATATTATGAGAATCATAAAATTATGCGACATTCCTATCGATTTGAATTAGCACAAACCGCAACAGAGGTGAGAGAATACTATGGGCTGCGCTATGAGATTTTTTGCCAGGAACAGGATTTATTTCGCTGGAGCGATCGCGATGATATTGATGATATCGCTTATCCAATTGTTGCTCTCACCGCTCCCCAGAGTATCTATCAACCGGATATTGCGGCTTGGGAACGAGTGGTGGGAGTTGTACGGATTTATGAGTCTCAGCCGGGTGTTTGGTATGGCGGACGCTTGGGTGTACATCGGCAGCACCGGCGCGGTTGGCGCATTGGCAAAGGTTTAATCGAAAAGGCTGTGCAAACGGCTCAGACTTGGGGCTGCTCGAAGTTTTTGGCAACTGTACAATTACAAAATGTGCGCTTCTTTCAACGACTGCATTGGGATTCATTGCAAGAGTTAAGGATTTGCGATCGCCCTCACCATCTGATGCAAGCGAATCTTGCTTATTATCCTCCCAATGGCGAACTGCGCCCCCAGGGAATCCCTCAGTGGTTAGAGGTTGCTTAAGTTATGGTGGCATTGTCAGACCTCGTCGCACAGTTGCGTTGTTCTTTGGGTATTCGACAGAAGCAGGATATTCAGCTTGCTGCCCGATATCTTGGTGGAAATCCGGATAAAGATCCGGAATCTATTTTACTCGGAGATGACTGTGCGGCGATTTGGCAAGGCGATCGCTATCTGTTATTGGCTACTGAGGGAATGCTCCCTTCTTTAGTCACACAAGAGCCTTGGTTTGCCGGCTGGTGTGCTGTGATGGTGAATGTGAGCGATATCTATGCCATGGGAGGCGAACCCCTTGCTGTTGTCGATACGTTGTGGTTGCCTTCAACCAGCGAGAGTCGTCAACTTTGGGAAGGGATGCAAGCCGCAGCAGAGGCGTATCATGTGCCTATCGTGGGAGGGCATACGAATGGAAATAGTCCCTATAGCGCGCTCTCTGTGGCTATTTTAGGACAAGCTCAACATCTAATAACGAGTTTTAATGCCCAAGAAGGAGATATCTTGTTGATGGCAATTGACTTACGAGGCGAATTTTATCAAGATTATCCCTTCTGGAATGCTGCCACAAAAAGCGATCGCCAACGCCTTCGCGACGATCTGGCTATTCTCCCGCAAATTGCCCATTCTGGCTGGTGCGATGCTGGCAAAGATATTAGTATGGGGGGTGTATTGGGAACAGCGCTGATGTTATTGGAAACCTCTGGATGTGGTGCAGTGATTGACTTAGACGCAATTGTCCAACCCATAAACTGCGATCGCATAGCTTGGTTACAGAGTTTTCCCAGTTACGGGTTTTTATTGAGTGCGCGATCGCAATATGTGCCTTTCATTCAGAAAGCTTTTCACGAGCGGGAATTATCTTGTGAGGCGATCGGTTCTATTAATCAAACTCAGGAACTGACTCTCAAGCTAGGAACAGAACGTGCTAGATTCTGGAATTTAGGAGAAGAACCGTTGATGGGTTGGACCGGTTACAGAGCTTCGCGTGGTAATGGGTAATAGAAAAACTATTTTTCACGATCGCGATCGCTAAAATAAATAGATCCTCCTGGTCACCCCTTGAGTTCTCCATCACAGCGTAAATCTCTGTATGGCGGTACTGGGTTTAGTCCGACTCGGGAAGATGGCTACTCGCAAACGAGGATAACTCAAGGTAAAGCGATCGCCTCTAGGAAACTCTAGAACGAAACAGAAGGCGATCGCTCCTCCTTCATCCGAAATTCTTTACAAAAATTCATAACAATGGAGTAGTTTCTATTGAAACTCTATACAAACAGCTCAACCGGCCAATTACTGTGACTGATGCCAGTGGATCGATTGCTGAATACACTTTTCAAACTGACGAATGAAGCCCAGCCTACAAATTTGTATTTATTAATAAGTCAAAATATCATGTTTAATGTCTCAAAAAAAATACCCTACACTTGCCGCTTGGCGACTCTGGAAGATGCCGCAGAGTCTGTAGGGGTGAAAATTTTTTCGCCCCTACAGACTCTGCTACAGAGCTAAAATGGGGTCAAGTTTTCCTTGGACATCAAGGTCGTAAATACCGCTACAGTCGCCCACATACTTGTCGTCAACAAAGATTTGAGGGACAGATCGCGGTCCGCCTGTGCGCTTTACCATTTCATCCCGTGCATCTTCGTCTCCATCGATACGATGTTCAGTATACTCAACACCTTTACGGTCTAACAGGGCTTTGGCTCGCAGACAAAAAGGGCAGGTGCGCCAGGTGTAAATTTCAACGTTTGCCATAAGGGTTGTGATTCTCCAACGATCCAATTCCTTTACAATTCTATACAAAATTGGCGATCGCCCCAGGTAATATCAACTCTTTAGATGTTGGCAACAGGTGATTGACACCGGGACTCGGAGACACGGGGACACGGGGATTGATGTGTAGCGTGATTTTTGGGATTTGACATAACGATTGCCGGAAGCACCCAAAACAAGATACGATGCTCCTTTGAGCTTATGAATATTGCTTAGTCTGAGGATTACTTCATCAGTGCGAAAGATAGTTTTAGCAGGTAACTGGAAAATGCACAAAACCCAGGCCGAGAGCCTAGAGTTTGTGCAAACATTTCTCTCTCAATTGGAACAAACCCCCGCACAACGAACCGTCGTTTTGTGCGTTCCCTTTACAGATCTAGGGATTCTAGCCGAAAAATTAAGGGACACTCGTGTCGATCTTGGCGCTCAAAATATTCACTGGGAAGACCAGGGTGCTTATACCGGTGAAATTTCGGGACCCATGCTGACGGAGATCGGAATACAGTATGTGGTCATTGGTCACAGCGAACGCCGGGAGTATTTTGGCGAAACGGATCAAACGGTTAATGCACGTCTAAAGGCGGCTCAGAAACACGGGCTAATCCCCATTCTCTGTGTGGGAGAAACGGAAACACAACGAGCGAATGGGGAAACAGAATCTCATATTAGTTCCCAATTGGATCTCGATTTAATCGGGATCGATCAAAGTCAATTGGTGATTGCCTATGAGCCGATTTGGGCAATTGGAACCGGAAAAACTTGTGATTCTCAGGAAGCCAACCGGGTGATTGGTTTGATTCGTTCTCAGCTCTCGAATCAGGATGTGCCGATTCAATATGGAGGTTCCGTTAAACCAGAAAATATTGATGAGATCATGGCCCAAACGGAAATTGATGGTGTCCTTGTTGGCGGCGCAAGTCTGGATGGAAAAGGGTTTGCCCGGATTGTCAATTACCAGTAATTCCAGGGGTGAATTGCTGATGGCGTAGGGGTTGGTTGGCCAAGCCCCTAATACCATTTCCCTTTAAGCCTGCCATTAATCATGCCTTGGGAGGCAAGGGGCACTTAGCCCCTTGTTAAGCGTCGCTTTATAAAAAATGCTATAAAACGTTAGGTTGGCTCAGGACAAAAAGATTATGGCTTGGATAGTGCGTGGACGCTCCTTTGATTGGGGGATGAAAACCTATATTATGGGAGTGTTGAATGTTACGCCAGATAGTTTTAGTGATGGAGGGCAGTTTAATCGTTTAGAAACGGCGATCGCCCACAGCCAATATTTAGTCGATCGTGGAGTAGATGTGGTCGATATTGGTGGACAATCCACCCGCCCTGGTAGTCCTCAAATTTCCCTCGATGAGGAGTTGAATCGGGCGATCCCAGTCATTGAAGGCTTGCGAAATTTACCGGAACCCTATGGCACTATTCCCGTTTCTATTGATACGACGCGCTCCGAAGTCGCTCAGGCTGCGGTAGAGGCAGGTGCAGACTGGGTGAATGATATTTCAGGCGGAGATTTCGATAGCCAAATGTTGGCGACAGTCGCTCACCTGAGAGTCCCGATCATCTTAATGCATATGCGGGGGACTCCAGAAACGATGCAACAGTTGACCAACTATGAAGATTTAATGGGCGAAATTGTTGGAGTTTTAGGGGAGAAAATTCAGAAGGCTCTAAAGGCAGGAATTAAGGAAATAATCATCGATCCGGGGATTGGCTTCGCCAAAACCTACGACCAAAATGTACAGATTTTGCGCCAGATTCCCGGACTGCGAGAACTGGGTTATCCGGTGTTAATTGGTGCATCTCGCAAGAGTTTTATCGGTCATATTTTAAACGAACCTGACCCGAAAAAACGGGTTTGGGGTACAGCCGCCGCTTGTTGTGCAGCCATTTCTGGAGGTGCAGATATGGTGAGAGTTCACGATCTACCGCAGATGGTAGAGGTGTGTCGAGTTGCTGATGCGATTTATCGAGGGGAGAGCGCTTCGCAGTAGAAAATCGGTTATGGAAATACCCCGACATTATGTCTGATGAGGATTGACTTCGATCCAAATATTGGGGCACTCCACTATACTATAACGTTGAAAGATAAAATATTGTCGTGGCGACCCCAGGGAAGCTATCTCTCAAACAAGGTTCATGATAGTTGATCGATGAAGGGACTGAAAAAATTGCCTCCTCTGGGCAACGTAATTAAAATTCTAGGCATCAATCTGGTTTTGATGTTCCTCTTGCTAGAGGGAGTGTGTTTAGGCTTTTATGCAGCTCAACATCAGCAACTCTATTATGGGCGATCGCCGGATAATTCAGACAACTCAGAAGACAATCCTATCAACCTCGATCAACAGGGGATTCGCTTAGAAGAGAATATCACCGAAATTTTACATCCCTTTTTGGGCTATATTGCTAAACCGGGTACAGGCTTTGGAGGATTTGAATTTCAGTCCGTTTTTAATGCCAACAATTATGGTTTAGTTTCTCAACTGAATTATCCCTACATTCGGCAAAATCCTAATCAGGTGCTGGTGGGCATTTTTGGCGGCTCTGTTGCCACATTCTATTACATGAATGAAATTGAAAATCCTACCCTTGCCCGAACCCTGAACAATTTACCCGAATTTGCTAATAAGGAAATTGTCCTCTTAAATTTTTCCCAAGGGGGATACAAGCAACCGCAACAACTCCTGGCGCTGAATTATTTTTTGTCCCAAGGGCAAGAGCTGGATTTAGCCATCAACATTGATGGGTTTAATGAAGTTGCGATCGCCAACAATAATATCGAGAAAGAAATTGCACCCTCCATGCCGAGCGCTCTGCAAGTCATGCCCCTAGTCCAGTTAGCCAATAATAACCTCTCTACAGAACAAATGAAAATCATGCTAGAGGTGATTGGAATTAAGGAAAAACTCAAAAATAGCTTGCAAGGGCAACAAGAGTGTGTGTTAGCGTTATGCTACTTCTGGGAACAGATACGCTCAACTGTTTTAATCCAGAACTATTACGATCGCCTAGAAGACTTTGACGATAAACGTAAAAAATCTGCCACTCCAGATGAATCGTTAATTTATCTCCAACCCTGGGAAAGCCAAGGCACAGAAAGCGATTACGAAAGCATGGCCCAGATTTGGATACAGTCTTCTTTAGCTATGTCTTCCGTTCTTCAAGCCCGAAATATTCCTTATTTTCATATTCTACAGCCCAATCAATATTATCCCACAGAGCGCCAGTTTAGTGCTGAAGAACAACAGCAATTTTCACCAGAGAATAATACCCGTAATCCTTATCTTGATGGCGTACAATTGGGTTATCCCTATCTCCTCCAAGCCAGTCAAGAGTTATTAGATAATGGGATTTATTTTTTTAGTGGAATTACGGCTTTTGATCGAGAGCCAAATACGGTTTATATTGATACCTGTTGCCATTATAATCAAACCGGAAGAAATATTTTTGCCAATTTTGTCGCCAGTCAAATTGCGCTTACCTTCAGTCCACCGAATCTTCAGTAATCATGCTTAAGTTTGAGCCAAAATGGATTAAAGTCATCTTAATTAATATGGGCAGTGTTTTGCTGTCCTTAGAACTGTTCTCCTTAGGGTTTTATGGACTGAAAATGCAGCAACTATTTTATACTCGCTCCCCAGCATCAAAACAAACCTATGGGGCAGTTCATGAAACGGAGAATACTGGAGTAGATTTAGATGAAAGTTTACTCTTGAGACTACATCCTTATTTTGGCTATACTGATTTTAAGCCAGAAGAGCCGACCATTAATAATTATCAATTTGGTTCGCTAAGGGATTATCCTGTGGTGAAAGAGAACGATCGCCAGTACATCATTGGCATTTTTGGCGGATCGGTGGCGCTGGCGATCGCCAACACGGAAGCACAGTATCAAATTATCACCAATACTCTCCAGCAACTCCCTCAATTTGCCGATAAAGAAATCATTGTCCTAAATTTTGCCCAAGGAGGCTATAAACAACCCCAGCAACTCTTAGTTTTTAACTATTTCTTATCCCTGAGGCAACGCTTCGATATGGTGATTAATATTGATGGATTTAATGAAGTCGCTTTATCGAGCCTTAATTATCCCGAAAATGTTCATTTATCCTTACCCAATGGTTCCTTGATGAAAGCATTAGTTAATCTGGGAAACCATCAATTCTCTGCTAAAGATCTAGAAATAGCAATTAAAACCCGTGAATATAACGCTACCCTTCGCAAAATCCAAAATCGACAACAGTCCTGTTGGTTTGCCCTCTATTATATTAGCCAACAATTCCATTATCAACTGCTACGTCGAGACTATCAACAGTTTTTAAGCAAACAGGAACAGAAGACATCAGAAACCGTTGTCTTAGCTCCCACCTCTAATGCCTTTAGCCTATTTTATCTCAATCCTCCCGATCCAGATACTACGGCTGAAACACTCTATCCTAAAATTGCCCAAACCTGGCTCAATAGCTCGATTTTAATGCATCAAACCCTAGCCAGTCAAAATGGACTATACTTCCATTTCTTACAACCGAATCAATATTATCCCACTCAACGCCAGTTTACGCCTCAAGAACAACAACAAGCAATTAATCCCGAACAAATTTATGCCCAAGGAGTGCAACAAGGTTACCCCGTATTAATGGCAGCTCTTACCCAATTACAAAACAATCAGGTGAATTTTTTTAATGCAGCAACGGTTTTTGATGCTGAATCTCAACCCGTATATAGCGATGATTGCTGCCATTATAATCTTCTCGGCAATCAGATCTTTTCCCAATTTATCGCTAACCGTATTGCGCAAACCTTGCAAGCAGAGGAAAGCGCTCCAACAGCTCAAACCAAATCAAAGAACTTAGCGATAAATAACCCATAAAAGACAAAAAATAATAATCCTTCCCATTGGGTAATATGTTTATCTTGGGTAACCGTATAAAATAAAAGCGTTCCGGCAGCAAAAAAAGGTAATCCAATAATCAGTAAATCGTGGTTAATTTCCAATTCCGCAATTAATCCTGGAATACCCATCACCACCAACGAATTAAAAATATTAGAGCCAACTACATTTCCTAATGCCATTTCTGCATTGCCTTTACGGGCAGCATTTAAACTGACGATTAATTCAGGTAACGAAGTTCCTAAGGCTACGGCACTGACGGCGATAATATGTTTGCCTATGTTTAAAGCTTCTGAGATTTGGGTGACGGATTCAATGGTGAAAACTGCACCAAAATATAACCCAAAACAACTGGTGACTAAAACCAGAGCTTCTTTAATAGGAAAGGTTTGAGGATTAGGGTTGTCCGTATCTTCTTCCGTACGATGGCTGAGGGTGTAGAAGAGGTAAACGATATATCCGAGGATGCAAAAAATGGCTTCACCATGGGAAAATTGCTCATTAATTACAGCGAGGATGAGCAGTAGGGCAGAGCCTAACAGTAGAGGTAAGTCAACTTTGGTTAAGTCGTATTCTAGGATTAAGCCTTTACTAAAAACGGCAGCTACGCCAACAATGAGAAAAATATTGGCAATATTTGATCCTAAGACATTACCGAAGACAATTTCTGAGGAGTTATCGAAAACGGCAACGAGAGAAGAGAGGAGTTCGGGTAGAGAGGTGCCAACGGATAATAATAATACTCCTACAATAAAGGAAGGCAATCGAAAAAATAAGCCTAAAACTTCGGCTGAGTCGGTGAAAAAGTCAGAGGATTTAATTAACGCGGCTAAACTAACAATAAAAACCAGAGACCACAGCAAAATTACAGATGTCATAGAGCGAATAGTTCAACAAAAAAAGCGAGGAATCCTCCGGATCGGGGTTAATGATGATCCAATCCGGCTGATGATTGGGACAAATTTTAATAATATTTCAATAATACTTTAAAATAGTCTTAATGAATAAAAAGAAGGATGGGCTATCTGATGATACACAACATCCTTCGCAATCTGGGAATCCTATGGCAGTCTAAGCTTCATCATAGGGTTCCATATCTAACAAATAGAGATAGGGTTGAACGATATCTACCATTTCTGGACGCTGGAAGGCGATCGCCCGCAATAGATGCCAGTCCCTTAACCCCTCAAAGGCATTACTATACTCATCTTTCTCCAAACGGTTCGCAAGCAGGGTAACATCTTCTGAAGTCATCTTAGAAATTGCCTGCTTGGAGATGGTGATCATTGCCATAGTCGAGCCTCCCATTGCACCGTCTGTGTATCAACCCTATCTTATCCCATTTAGATCTCAGATTGAATCCCATCAGATTGCACTATGGTTAACTTTTAGGCTAAGTTCCGGCCATCGTCTCCTGAGACTGTTCTTCTGAGATTTCCGCTAAGAGGTTGTCACCCTTGAGCATCCGTTGAGCTGCTTCTAATAGGGCTTCCTCTAAGTAAGGCTTCGTGAAATAGCCCTTCGCTCCCAAGGAAGCGGCATGTTGTTGATACTTAGATGCACCCCGTGAGGTGAGCATTGCCATGGGAATTTCCCTCAGAACCTCATCACCCTGGAGACGCTCCAACAACTCTAAACCATTCAGTTTCGGCATCTCAATATCACAGAAAATCATGTCACAAGGTAGACCTGCTCGTAATTTCTCCCAAGCATCTAAACCATTCCGAGCCTGTTCCACCCGATATCCAGACTTCACAAATGTCATGGATAACAGCTCGCGTACCGTAATTGAATCATCGACAATTAACACCGTCGGCTCAGACTTGTCAATGGGTTCGGGTTCTGGGGGAACCACTTCTTCCCACATGCGAGAATCTCGTCGAGAACGACCCATGGATAGATCGATTAACTCTAGCACATCGGCGATCGGCATAATCCGACCATCCCCCAGTACCGTCGCTCCCGCGACACCCACCGGTTTAGGAATGGGCCCCTCTAACTGCTTGATTACAATTTCCTGCTCTCCTAAAACCTGATCCACTTGAAGCGCCAAATACTGACCTGCACTGCGCAAAATCACAATCGAGATAATGTCATCGTCCGCCGAACCTCCAAACACCCGTCCTCGGCCAATTGTCCGGTTATACTGCAACAATTCTGCTAGGGGTCGGAACGGTAGTTCAGTATCCCGCCATTTAATGCAATGGACACCGTCCTTATTGGCGTAAACCCGATCCTTCGGCACATCTAACATATCTTCCACCCCATCCATCGGGAAGGCAACCCTTGCATGGTTACTAATACAACAGAGTGCTTTAGAAATACTCAAGGTTAACGGCAGACGAATGGTAAAGGTTGTCCCTTGTCCTTCTGTTGAATCTGTTGTGATCACCCCGCGAATTTCTCGCAGTGCCACTCGCACCACATCCATCCCCACGCCTCGACCGGCAAAATTATCTGCCTTATCCTTTGTACTGAACCCAGGATGGAAGAGCAAATCATAGATATCCAGGCGGGACATCGATTCTGCTTCTTTGGGTGTAATCAAACCTTTTTCCAGGGCTTTGGACTTCACCCGCTCCGTATTAATCCCTGCGCCATCATCAGAAACTGAAATCACCGTTTGGTTCCCTTGGTGAAAGGCTCTAACAGTAATTTTGCCCACCCCTGGTTTACCTAATTTCTTACGCTTCTCGGGGGTTTCAATCCCATGGGTCATGGCATTATTGATCAGGTGAGTCATCGGATCGAATAACTGCTCCTGAATCATTTTGTCGATTAACGTATCTTTTCCTTCAATATGAATTTCTGCCTGCTTATTCAAACCTGTAGCAATGCGGCGTACTGCTCCGGGTAGACGGTCCGCCGTTTGTGCAAAGGGAACCATTCGCGTGCGCGTTAACCCTTCTTGTAATTGGGTGGTGACCTGGCGGAATTGACGAGTGACTTGATCGTTTTCTTCAACGATAAACTCGATGTCGGAAGAAGATTCCCGTACTCGGACAATCAGCTCGATGGTTTCTTGGGAAAGGGTATGGAAGGGAGTGAAGCGATCCATTTCAATATGATCCCAACCATCGTTTTGATTGGAATCTCCTAAGCCATTGCCAGGGGAGAAAGCAGAACGATGGCCATGGCGAGAACTGAGTAAGGCGGATTCTAGAAGACTTCGCTCGTAGAGATCTCGCATTTTACCCCCTACATCACTCAGTTGCTGTACCAAATACAGTAAGTTATCTAGACATTGACGCAGTCGTTCTTGGTTCTGTTCTAGACTATTACGGTTAACGACCAATTCCCCAACTAAGTTACTGAGATTATCGAGTTGTTTGATGGGAACCCGCATATTCTGCTCAACTCGTTTGGCTGCTTTCGGCGATCGCGCCGTCGTCGCATTAGCCGTTGGTGGACCCCCTAATGCCTGATCTGCATCCGCTAACAAATCTTCTAGATCATCAAAGTCCCCTTCAGTTGTTTCCAGAGTTTCCGCAGGTGTATGACTGACCTCTTGTCGTAGAGATGGACTTGGTAAAATCACTGGTTCATCTAAAAATGTCTCTAATTGGGTAAAGATTTCCATGTTTTCACGCGGCTTCTGTTCTTTACCCAAAAAAGCCTCTAACTCTTGCCACTGTCGAGAAGATGAATCTACAGGATTTACATCATCACCAAAATCCAAACTCTCTAATGTCTCATCTGTCGAGCCTAAATCTTCCTCAAATAACGTTAGTTCATTAAGATCGTCAAGACTTTCCTCATCTCCCAACATCTCTGGTTCATCTGAAAACAGAGTAGACAAGTCATCCGGTGCATTTTCTTCTATCTCTAAGGAAAAATCTAAACTATCCAGACCTTCAGAGGGTTCTTCCACCACCGGTTCATCCAGATCTAAGCCAGCATCTTCTGTGAAGTCTGATGGTTCTGGATTTAATGGTTCTCCCAATCCAACATCATCAATTTCTTGAATCAATGTATTTTGACTCAGGTCTTCATCACTATCAATCATTAAACCCAAATCCAGATCCATCCCGTCACTGATTGAATCCGATTCTTGAGTCTCTAAACTCAACCCATCTAAATCTGAATAATCGCCTAAATCTAGATCCATTTCTTCACTGATTGAATCCGATTCCTGAGCCTCTAGACTCAACCCATCTAAATCTAAATCCTCACCTAAATCCAGATCCATCCCGTCACTGATTGAATCCGATTCCTGAGTCTCCAGACTCAACCCATCTAAATCTAAATCCTCGCCTAAATCCAGATCCATCCCATCACTGATTGAATCCGATTCTTGAGCCTCTAAACTCAACCCATCTAAATCTAAATCCTCGCCTAAATCTAGATCCATTTCTTCACTAATAGCCTCTGACTCTTGAGTCTCCAGACTCAACCCATCTAAATCTAAATCCTCACCTAAATCCAGATCCATCCCGTCACTGATTGAATCCGATTCTTGAGCCTCTAAACTCAACCCATCCAAATCTGAAGAGTCGCCCAAATCTAGATCCATTTCTTCACTAATAGCCTCTGACTCTTGAGTCTCCAGACTCAACCCATCTAAATCTAAATCCTCACCTAAATCCAGATCCATCCCATCACTGATTGAATCCGATTCTTGAGCCTCTAAACTCAACCCATCCAAATCTGAAGAGTCACCCAAGTCTAGATCCATCCCGTCACTGATTAAATCCGATTCCTGAGGCTCCAGACTCAACCCATCTAAATCTAAATCCTCACCCAAATCCAGATCCATTTCTTCACTAATAGCCTCTGACTCTTGAGTCTCCAGACTCAACCCATCTAAATCTAAATCCTCGCCTAAATCCAGATCCATTTGTTCTGTGGTTGTAGATTCCAAATCTATGGACTCTAAATTTTCATTAACCAATTCCTCAGTTAATTCATGATTCTCTTCTTCTTCTAGTAAACTTTGATTATCAGATTCCTCTTGAGATTCTGATTGACTCGTCTTTGAAGCCAGTTCCGAGGAACTCCTAGAATCCTCTTCTTCTCGAACTCTGCCATCGACATCATCAAAAATACTAGATTTTGAGGGAGAATCTAAAGCTATTGGCTCTGGTGTAAAAAAGTCATCGGAATCTATTGACAGGGAATATGACGGTGCTGATAAATTAGAATCCGATACATTAAAGAAATCATCCACACTGGTGTCTGAACTAGATAAATCCTCTTCAATACTAGATGTTTCAGTACCCATCATTAAATCAAAGTCATCACTATCTTGTGGGGTTGAAACATCTTCTGTTTCTTGATTTTCAGGTTCTGGAATCATTTCAGAAGAAGACTCAAATGTATCTAATTCTTCTGATTCTTCTAAAACCAACTCATTGGATTGATCTGTATCCAATACATCTAATTCATCCAACTCTTCCGTAGGCGAGAAGTCTTCTAAGGATTCGTTTTCCTCTAGAACCTCCAACTCTAGCAATTCGCTGCTGTCTGAATCTTCCGTAAGGGATAAGTCTTCTAAGGATTCATTTGCATCCAACTCGTCCAAAGCTAGAGATTCAGAACTCTCCTCTAAACCAAATATATCCTCTTCTTCTGTAAGGGATAAATCTTCTAGAGATTCATTGCCCTCCAACTCATCCAAAGCTAAAGATTCAGCACTCTCCTCTAAACCAAATATATCTTCTTCTTCACTACTGCTTTCATCTAAATCTTCTGTCAGAGATAAGTCTTCTAGAGATTCATTGCTCTCCAGCTCATCCAAGACTAAAGATTCTCCACCCTCATCTAAACCAAATATATTCTCTTCTTCTGTAAGAGATAAGTCTTCTAGGAATTCATTGGCACCCAACTCGTCCAAAGCTAGAGATTCGACATTCTCATCTAAACCAAATATATCTTCTTCTTCACTACTGCTTTCGTCTAAATCTTCTGTCAGGGATAAGTCTTCTAGGGATTCATTGGCACCCAACTCGTCCAAAGCTAGAGATTCGACATTCTCATCTAAACCAAATATATCTTCTTCTTCACTACTGCTTTCATCTAAATCTTCTGTCAGAGATAAGTCTTCTAGAGATTCATTGGTATCCAACTCATCCAACACTAAAGATTCTCCACCCTCATCTAAACTAAATATATCTTCTTCTTCACTACTGCTTTCGTCTAAATCTTCTGTCAGAGATAAATCTTCTAGAGATTCATTGGTATCCAACTCATCCAACACTAAAGATTCAGCACTTTCATCTAAGTCAAATATATCCTCTTCTTCTGTAATAGATAAGTCTTCTAAGGATTCATTGGTATCCAACTCGTCCAACGCTAAAGATTCAGCACTCTCCTCTAAACCAAATATATCTTCTTCTTCACTGCTGCTTTCGTTTAAATCTTCCATAAGGGAAAAGTTTTCTAAGGATTCATTGGCATCCAACTCATCCAACGCTAAAGATTCACCGCTCTCCTCTAAACCAAATATATCTTCTTCTGCACTGCTGCTTTCGTCTAAATCTTCTGTCAGGGACAAGTCTTCTAAAGATTCATTGGTATCCAACTCATCCAAGACTAAAGATTCAGCACTCTCCTCTAAACCAAATATATCTTCTTGTTCCGTGAGGGATAGGTTTTCTAGAGATTGATTTCCATCCAACTCATCCAAGACTAGAGATTCAACATTCTCATCTAAGCCAAATATATCTTCTTCTTCACTGCTGCTGTCTAAATCTTCTGTCAGAGATAAGTCCTCAAAAAGGCTATTCATTTCAGAAAATTCCTCTAATTCTTCACCTTCAGACCAATTGGAATCTAAATCTAAATCCAGAGCCAGATCATCAGTCTCTTCGGTGTCCAGCATGTCTAGATCCAAGTTTTCTAAGGACTGATTTTGTTCTGATGAGTCTAAATTGATTTGCAACAATTCATCCAGATCAGTAGACGTTGCATCTGGATGCTCGGAAAACAAATCAGACAATTCATCGGCTTGATTTTTCTTTGGATTATTTGACATAACAGTGGGTTCAATTTCTAATAAATCTTTTAAGTCATCTTCTAGATCTTCTGAATCTACGTTACTCTTTTCGTTTTTAGATAGATTCAACTCCCAATTATCATTGATATTTTCTGAAACATCATTGAAATATTCATGGATTAAGAAGTCTGAGAGGTCACCCATTTCATCCATTTCTGAGGAATCTAAGCCCCAGTTGTTTTCTGGGGGAGCCGAAGAAATTTCGGTTTCCCAAGCTAATTCAATATCTGATGTTTCTCCTTTAAAGAGATCGGCTAATGTGTTGAGTTCACTGAGTCCAACATCTGGCCCTATGCGTTGTGAGTAAGGGGTAGGTGGATCGACTGGAGGTTGACTATTGTAAAAGCGATCGCTCATGGAATTCTCCTCCCTGGGCGATTCTTCTGTGGGAGTCCTTCCGACTCTTAACAAGGTATCGAGTTCTCGATCGACTGGGTCTGCGGTCAGGGATTGCTGAGGTTGAAGATTTAACAGAGTTGAACTGGGTTTAATTTGGTCAGGAGTTCCAGCCAAAACCAAGTCTCTGGCTCTTTTGAGTTCCTTGATCGCCACAGGAGCTAGATCTGCATAGAAATTATCTCGGTTGGCGATCGCCCCTTGAGCTAATTTTACTAAGTCTACCCAGGTCGAAAGGTTAAAGTTTTCCCCAGCTTGCGTTAAACTGATACAGATTTGGGTTAACTGTTGTCGACTGTCTGCTGTATCGGGTTGCTTAAACCCTTGTAGCATTTGCCGTAATTGGGTGGGCACATCACTCTGAAATACCAAATGTTTGGCACTCTCTTCTGGATCGGGGAGATTGGAGGAGCGACGTTCAACCACAGCGCTATTTGGTCTAGAAGGCAAGGGAGCGATCTCGGCTGTAGATTCTTCTGCTTGAGGATCGGCTCCATTTTTCTCAACCTGCATCATCCGATCCAAGGTTTCAAAGCAGGGAGTCAAAGATTGCTTAACTTCTGCATTCTTGCGAGTGGTTAACTCCTCTGACTCACTTTGTTCTAAATTTTCTACTAATACAGTCAATCCATCCAAGACCTGTAGCAGTAAGGATTCTAATTTAGGGCTAATTTTAGGGGGGCGTTCTTTGAGAATTTGGAAATAATCCTCTAACTTATGGGAGGTTTTTCTAATACTGCTCGCTCCCAACATGGCAGATCCACCTTTAATGGAATGAGCCGCCCGATAAATCTCATCCATCAGTTCTGAATCCTGGACTGTGGTTCCTAAATTCAACAATCCCTGCTCAATAATGGTGAGATTGTCTTTGGCTTCCTCTAGGAAATACCCCATAATCCGGTCTAAGTTTTCCTGTTCCTGAGCCATAATTTTTGCTCTCCCCCAACATTCCGGTCATTAACAGCGATCGCCCTAAACTGCTTCACTGTTTCACTCCACCTTAACCTTAATCTTAGTCCTAACGACTCTTGTGTGGATCGACTTTGAATCGTTCCACACCAGTGAGCAAATCTCGTGCCACATTCACCAGACTCGCCAATGCTTGGGATACCCGTCCGCATTCTTGAGAGGTTTCTTGGGCGGTCAATTCCACAGATTGCATAACCTGAGCTACCGCTCTTGACGTTTCCGTTTGTTCTACTGTATCAGCCGCGATCGATCTAACCAAAACATCAATCCGATTATTGGTTTGAATAATATCCTCCAGGGATTTCGCTGCTTCCTTAGCCAAGTTTGTCCCCTGAATAACCTGTTGAGTCCCTTCTTCCATCGCTTGCATTACCCCAGCCGTCTCACTTTGAATTTGCAACACGATTTGTTCAATTTCCTTCGATGCTTTCGCCGCCCGATCTGCCAACTGTCGGACTTCATCGGCAACAATCGCAAATCCCCGACCCGCTTCTCCTGCACGAGCCGCTTCAATACTAGCGTTCAACGCTAATAAGTTGGTTCGTGAGGCAATTTGGGCAATCAAAGCCACAATCTTAGAAATTTCCTGGGAAGATTCGGCTAACCGTTTTACTTTACGAGTCGTTTCTGCCACCGTTTCCCGAATTTCCAAAATACCCGCCACTGTTCGCTCTACCGACTCTCCACCTTTACGGGCTGTGTCATTTGCAGAACGGGCGACTGCTTCTGCCTGGCGAGCGCTTTCCGCTACCCGTTGAATGGAGTCCGTCATCATTTGTACTGAATTCAGGGTTACCGCTAGTTCTTCTGCTTGTCTCAAAGCATCTGCGGCTAACCCCCGGGCAAAGGTTTCACTATCGGCGGAGCCTTTGTTTACTTGCCGAGCAGCTACGGTTACCTGTTGTACAATTTCCCGCAGGTTTTGAATGGTGAGGTTGAAGGAGTCGGCTACCGCCCCAAGTACGTCAGCCGTAACTTCAGCTTGAACGGTGAGGTCTCCACGAGCAGCTCCTTCTACATCGTCGAGTAAGCGAATCACTTGGCGCTGAAGGTCTTCTTTTGCTGATTCGTTTTCAGCCGCTTTGCGTTGGGACTCACTCATGGTGGTGAGGACATTTCTGGCCATAACGTTGAAGCTCTCTGCCAGATAGCCCATTTCGTCTTCACCATAGACTGTGGCTTGCGCTCCCAGTTGTCCAGAGGCAACCTTTTCAAATTGGGCTTGCAGTTCGTCCGTCGTCTGCTTGACCTGCTTTGTTACTTTTTTGCCTAAAACATAAGTAGTTGCACCGGAAAGACCTCCCGGCAGTAGAATCATCGCTAGTTTGTGAAAGGCTTTGGCATCACTCGCCGTTGTATAAATCACAGCAGCGATCGCAAAAGCAGAACTCAACCCAGTGCCAATCGCGCTATATAAATTTTTGGTAATCAGAGGAGCATTATCAAAGAAGCTCAATGGGCCTTGATCCACCGACACACTCGGTTCTACTGGCCGTTGAGATTTACCGGTAAAGGTGGGAATAGTATCTGTATTACTATTAGAGAGGCTAAACATCTCTTCTTCGAGTAATGCAGAATTATCATCAGTCGGATCAAAATCCTCATCCAGAGTAATTCCACTGTTGGTCATCCCAGCCACAGAATTACTCTTAAAGTTGGTCGATAGCTCAGATGAAGGGTCATCAAAGCCAGAAAACTCATCGAGAACTTTATCATCAAAGGCATCAAATTCATCGAGGAAGTCTACTGCCCCATTACCATTTTGGGCTTCTGAGATACCTGAATCGGTTTCAAATTGATCTAAACCTTCATCAAATCCAAAACTTTCTGTATGAAACCCAGATTGAGTCTGAAATCCAGATTCTGTAAAATCGGCGATCGCCTCGCCACTCGTCCCATTCGTATTAAAACTATCCTCATCTCCAATTCCTTGCCACAGATGACTATCAGAGAGGGTTTGATCGCTGGTGAGGGCACTACTGCCACGGCCATTTTGGCTTAGAGATAGTTCTCCGCTTCTCTCATGATGCCCATTCACCGATCCAGATGAGCTACCCACAAATAGGGTAGGACTCTCTTCCATGGTTAATCCTGGGCCTTGTAAATCTTCTATAAATTCTGAAGGCTCCGGTTTTAGAGATTCTGCTGTTGAGTCCTCTAGCCCTAGGGTTTGTGGGTGAGAAGAATTAAACGCTTCCCGATCGTCTGGGAATTCCGATGGATCAAAGGCAATCCCTTCATCCGCTTCGAGTACGGCTCCCATTTCCTCTGTTAAATCTATATCTGTGGCAAAGGGGGAGAAGGATTCTTCTTCTAAGTTGTAGGAATCTTCTTCTAACTCAGCTAAGGATTCTCCAGCAAAGATATCATCTTCTAAGGGTTCTGTTTCTTGCTGCAATTCTTCTAGTTGTTCATGAGCGACCGTAAAGGGGTCATCATCAGCCAACTCTTGATCGTCAAAATCCTCCTCTTCATCCAAAGACTCTAAAGAGGCGTAATCTAAGGAGGGTTCTTCTTGGAGATCGTTCTCTTCTAGACTTTCTGTATTCATACTTAGATCGCCGATCATTTCTGTATGGATAACTTCCTCTTCACTCTCATTTTCACTGAGTTCTAAATCTTGCCATTCTGAAGCAATTTCTTCTTCATCTAACTCTTCCATGGGTGGGATTTGACTCGAATCGTCTTGCAAATCCGTCCCCACGGTATGATGGGTTGAGAATTGGTCTACATCTGCTAATCCTTGATTGGCATAATCCATAAATACTTCATCGGAAGTAATTTCTAAAACGGATTCATACTCTTGACGTGCTACCGTATATTCTTGTAATCCATAACAATAAATATGACCTCTGAGTAAGTGCGAGTTGGGATCGTCAGGAAAGTGTTCTACCAACTGATCGATAATTGAGGCCGCATCTTCATAGCGTCCTTGAACATAAGCGGTTTCTGCTTGTTGATACTCTGTTGCATAATCCATCCCATAGCCCCCCAAAACACGATAGTTTGACTGGTTAATTTAATCTACTTGCTGACTATATTATGATCCCCGATTGATAGTTAAGCGTATTAATCTGGAGTTTTATCCAGTTAGGTTATCCCAATTTTAGGCTGCCCACCTCGCCGATCGCAAAATAGCTACTTGGTTGAGCAACCATAGATATTGGTTCTTTTCTTCATCAATCACCCATTCTCCACGCACAAACGGTTCCATGGTATCAGCGATATTGGTCGCTCGTTGGAGTTGTTCCGCATCGAGCCAATCCATCCCCCCCATACGATCTATGGCCAAACCTAGCATAGTATCTTGGTCTTCGATCGCAATCACAGGGAGTTCGGAGCGATCGGTATTTAAGGGAATCTGCTCTCCTAAGAATTGTCCCAAATCGGCCACCCAAATCACCCGTCCGCGAATATTCATCGTTCCTAACAACAGAGGAGAAACATTGGGAATCGGAGTAATCCGATCTGGGGGAGATTCAAAGACTTCTTTAATGCCAATAGCATTCAGAGCCAGTTCATGGCCAGAGGGGAGAAAAAATCTCAGATGTAATTCTCCTTCTGGATTTTGGAGTTCCTGAAACTCAGTGACTTGCTCGGAGTCTATCTCATGGAAGAATTCAGTATTACCTACCATAATGTTTGTTGGTTTGGGGGCTGAGGGATTGAATTGAGGAGAGCCATTAGCTGCGTAAGAGTTGTTTAACCGTTCCTACCAACTCAGTGGGCTGAAAGGGTTTGGCGATGTAAGCATCTGCCCCTTGTTTCATTCCCCAATAGCGGTCAAATTCTTCTCCCTTGGAGGAACACATGACCACAGGGACATGCTGAGTCTTCTTGTCATTTTTAATTCGCCGACAGACTTCATAACCATTCATACGGGGCATAACGATATCCAAAACCACTAAATCAGGAAGATTATTTTGAATATTTTCTATCGCTTCTACACCATCACTGGCAATGCTGACTTTGAGACCACTGTCCGTGAGGAGATCGGTAATCATCTGTCGCTGGGCGGGGCTATCTTCTACTACTAAAACGCTACTCATAAGATTATCCTACTACTGGGCTATCGTGTCCTTTAGGTTGGGGCTGAAGGTCTGACTAACATAACGATGGGTCAGCTCTCCAAGTATCTCTAATTTATCGAATAAAGTGCCGTATCTGGCCACTTGATGGGATTTTTATTGGAGATTCGGGGGAGGGAAAGAGGTTAGGAATTGGCTAAGTCTCCAGAGGGAGGCGTGAGGGGTTCTAAATCGAGTTCTGAGGCGATCTCATCATCCAGGATGCGATCGGGAGAAGGGTCAGTTTTTCCTCCTTTACCAATGTATTTTTCCAAAACCATCAATAATTCTCCCTGGCCAAACGGTTTGGTTAGATAATCAGTCGCTCCTACCATCCGTGCTTTCAGGCGATCGATAAACCCATCTCTGCCGGTGAGCATGACAATTGGGGTTTGCCGAAATCGGTTAGATCGCCGTAACATCGCACAGATTTCATAACCATCTAATTCTGGCATGGCAATATCACACAAAATTAAATCCGGTTTGAGCTGGAATACTAAACTCAAGGCCCGCAGAGGATTGGTAATGCCAGCCACTTCGTAACCACTCGCTTGCAGAATTTGTTCAACTGCTTTACATAAGGCTACCCCATCATCAATAAAAACAACACGGGGAGGACGCATAGGCTTGAGGTCTTCGGGTATCCAATCCGGTTCTGGGGAACTGAGATAGCTCAGTTGAACCCAGCCTTTTTGTACAAAGGGATAAATGGCTTTGGCGACGGTGAGAATATCCCCATTTAAGTAACGGGAAATTTGGCGGATGGAGGTTTGTTTATTGGCCCAGGAAGCAAGAATTTTAAATCGCTTTTCATTCAGGTGTTGGCTCAGTTCTGCGGCATCACAAAGGACGGGACATTGATCGGGAGATTGGATCTGGGGATGAAGTTGGTTCCATTGTTGAACCTGTTTGAGGACTTTGGTCACTAAAGGGCCAATTTCGAGAGGAGTCAGTTGGGGGGCTATGGGAGGACCGAGTTCAAACATAAATGATCCATTATGCAGGGAGAACAGATCAAAGAGGGTTTCTTGAACCATGCTTTTAATGATACTACGTCCTTGGGCTGGGGTGAGGCTGTGGTTTTCTAGCATCGCCCAGAGGTAGCCGTATTCGGGGGCGTTGGTGGCAGCAATGGTGGGGACCTTAATCAGATCGAGGGCAGAAGCGACTCCATAGCGATGAAGATGATGACGTAGGCGCACTAGAGAACTATTGGTGTCTGAACCAGCATAGATGATTTTGCCATTGGCAAAAAAGACAAACCAACATTGAGGGGGCAGACGCTGGGGGCGATCGCTTCGATTAAACTGGGGTTGAGGACTATAGCTCTCAACACACAATTCCCCCGTGCGCTGTCCTAACTCAATGAGCTGGAAAATGCTGCGAATGTCAATCTCGCTTAAGTGTCCCTGCATTAGGTCTTCATTCTGTTGGTTACATGCTACCGCTTAAGTCCAGGCTGAATCCTCTTTCTTAGAACCCATGGCCCTAAAGCTATTGTAAGTCCTTACGATCGCAGGTATTGGCTTTGAATCGGATGAGCAGAAGGCAGGAGTCACCGTTCCTGTCTATAGGAAAGGAAAAGCCAAGGGGTTGACAAGGGTAGGTGAGTTTTAAGCTAAACTAATGGCAATGGGCAATCAACCTTTAATCATCCCTTAAAAAGGCTAGACCCTACCCGAGTATGCCCTGCCCCAATGAGCTGCTCGATCATACTGCATCTGAGCTTGGGAGAGTAAACCATTCACCCAAACAGTAATAAATTTTGTAAAGTGGGTTGGGGCTGAAATCAGGATAGGGATTGAATCAAAAGCCAGGTTCAATGGACTGTATAAGATGGCTAAATACCTAAATCTGATGCTCAGTTCAGGTGCGATCGGTAAAACTAACCCAGGTAGGGGTTTCCCTAAATTGCCTAGAGCAGTCAAAATAAAATAAAGATCAGGGAGAGTTTACCCCAGGATCGGTTGATTGATGGACGCATAAACGAGGACTATCAGCGTGCTTTATCTAGCGGAAGTACAAATCCAGAAGGGGTTCATGGGCAATAAAGCCATGATTAAACTGCTGGCGTGTCAGCGCAGTGAACAAAATTGGAGTTCGGTCTCAGAAGAACTGATTGAATTGGCAGAACCAGGAACCTTAAAAGATGGAGCGCTGGTTTTGGTTGAGGTTTCCAATAAGAAGATTCAACGACCCCCTCAAGATGCGGCTCGTCCTTTGATTGGGATTTTGCAGAAGTTTTCCACCCTTCAGGGAAAATTTGAAGGCCAAGAAGAGGAAATTGAACAATGGAAACAGTCCTTGACGTTTCAGGCTCAAGAGTTGAATCGTCGGGAAATGGAGTTGGTGGCGCGAGAAGATGAATTGGCCCAGTTAGAGGAAGAGGCGGAGAAATTAGAGGAGAAGCGGCAAGAAATTGAGTCGTTGTCGGGGGAAGCTCAACGACAACGGGAAGAGTTTGAGCGCAAAAGCCAGGAGTTGGAAGGAGCTTGGGCCCATTTACGGGGTGAGCAACAACGACTAGAGGAGCAACAGGGGGAACTCTCGGCAGCAACGGTGCTTGATGAGGAGAAAGCGGGCCAAATTCGACAGTCTTTGCAGTCTTTGTCGGAGGCTCTAGCGCCTACGGAAACTCTCCGAGAAGCGGTGGAGCAAATGTCTGGGACAATTTCTGAAGAGCAAAAAGTTCTTGACCAACATTGGCAAAAACTTGAGGAGTCGAGAGGGCAAACGAGTCAACAGGAAGGGGAGATTAACCAATTAAAGACGACGATTAATAGCCGTTGGCAAGAGTGGAATGAGGCGCAAGGGGTTCTGGAAAAGGCGCAGATTGATTTGAAAACTCAAGAGAGTCTTTTACAAGTCAAGCAAGATTTACTGCAACCGATGCAAAGTCATTTGAGTCAGACGGAGCAGTTGTGTCAACAGCTTCAGGAGTTGGCGGAAGGCTCGGGAAAACCTACGGTGAGTATCGATCGCCAGGCTTTGGAAAATCTGCCGATTGATGAGCTACAACAACAGGTTGGCCAATTGGAAGAAGACTTGAAACGCGCCTCGGGGTTTGTGAAGGATCAGGAAGAGGAATTAGGGTATCAGTTAGAGGCGATCGAGGAACTTAAGCAGAAGATTGAACAAGCAAGTGAATACGATCGCCTCAGTTTAGAAACGGAATTATCAAGTGAGCAAGAAAGTTATGATTTCTTGAATGAATCGCTGGTGGGTTCTCGCCGGAATTTAGCTGAACGAGAATTTGTGTTTAAAGTCCATGAAAGTATTCTTCGCCAACGGCAAGGCTATCCAGCCGAACCGGGACAGGAGGGACTGCTCGATTTTGGGCCAGTTCTAGAAGCGGCTGAGAGCCAACGGCACTTGCAAAGCGAACAAGTGCAACGGATGGAAGCGGAAATTAGCCAGATCCAGGCGGCGATTGGGCAAGCTCAGGAATTGGTCAATAGCCAAATGTCCGCTCAAGAAACAAAGCGCAATGAAATTAAGCAGTTGGAAGAAACCTTCGCTCAACAAGAGCAACAGTGGGTTGAAGCCAGAGGTAAACTTGGGGTTTATGAGCAGATGCTCCAACCCCTGCAAGACCAATTAGCCCAATATCGGGAGAAAATAGAGCAACTCCAACAGGGAATTGTGGGGATTCAATCAACCAACGATCGGCAGTTACAGGCGATCGCTCAACTTCAGCAAACTGTTACGGAATTAACTCAGTAAGTCTAGCCTTTAACCTTGTCTCCTTTTTATCTCCACCTCTTAGCCTTCCCAAGAGGTCGCCCAATACCACCAACAAAACCTCCATGAACTTATGGCCAATAAACTCCTTTGCTATGTCCAAGGTTTACAGCACTGAAGATTTAATTGCCATATTGGCCCAAGAGCGTCAAGCTTGTATGAGAGGAGAGCGTCTAAATCTAAATAGCCAGCTCTCTGGTCATCCCATTATTGACCAATTTGTAGCTGTTGAAGGGGTTCAGAACTTTATTGCCTACAAAGATTTTCAATCCACCATTCATCAGTATCAGAGAGAGTACCAAGTTTCAGGAATTATCTGGCAAGAAATCCTCATTCATCAACAAACGTTGCACTATCCAACAATTCACGACCAACTGATTGCCTTACCCCAAGATTTAGATATCCTGCAACAGGCCAAATCTAACATTCTCAATTTTTGGCATCAAGTAACAGTTGCTATGGATATCTTTATTGCTGATGGTCGCCGATATCAAAAGATTACCCATCAAGATATTGAGCCGATTTCCCAGCGCACCCAATGGGCCCTCATTTACAAATGGGAAAATCCTTCCTATTTAGAGATAGTGTTGCAACTCGGTTGGGGACAACCTACAGAAGCGTCCTATCAACGTAGTCTACCCCACTCTGGAAGTCGCTCTATTCATGCCGTTTATCCTGGAACTCACCCCATTGGTTGAAAGGCTTGAATAAATTTTAAATTTAGAGTTTAACTTAACTTGCTTCTTCCCGATGAACAGGGATTTGAATGGTAAATTGACTGCCCCCCTCAGGTAATGCAGAATAAGTCAGTTGCCCTTGATGTTGCTCTACAATAATTTGATAACAAATAGAAAGACCTAATCCACTGCCTTGTCCCACAGATTTAGTAGTAAAAAATGGATTAAAAATTTGGTTTTTTATATCATCAATAATGCCAACTCCATTATCTTGGAAACAAACGATGACTTGACGATCGTCAGTAGATTCTGTATGAATTTCTATCGTTGGAATGAAGTCCTCAGAAAATGAGGGATCAAAACTTTTATCTTCTATCGCATCAATGGCATTTTCGATCAGATGAAGAAAAACTTGATGAATTTGCCCGGAATAGCAGGTAACACTAGGTAATTCACCATAGTGTTTAAGCACTTGAATAGGAGGATGACGATCTGTCTCTTGCAATCGATGTTGCACAATCAATAAGGTACTCTCAATTCCTTCATGTAAATCTACAGATTTAATGTCTGCTTCATCGAGTCGAGAAAACGTCCGCAACCCCAAAACAATAGCATGAATTCTTTCTACACCGGTTTTCATAGAATCCATCATACTCTTGAGATCATCAATAACAAAATCCAGATCAATATCTTCCGTAAAGTCTTTAATATTCTCAGTCGGATTTGGATAATTTTTTTGATACATTTTAATCGTACTGACTAAATTATCCAAATAATCATTCACATAATGAACATTACCGTAAATGAAGCTAATTGGATTATTTATTTCATGGGCAATTCCGGCAACAAGCTGTCCCAAACTTGCCATTTTTTCACTTTGAATCAGTTGCAATTGAGTGTTTTGTATTTTGGTCAAAGCAGCTTCTAATCGTTCGGTTTGTTGTTTGAGCTGCATTTCGCGCTCTTCCAGGGAACTCTGAATTTTTTTGCGATCGCAGATTTCCTGCTCTAAAACCACATTCTGCTCGGCCAGCATTTGTTGGGCTTTGCGAAGCTGTAGCTGATTTTGTACCCGCACAATCACTTCTTCAATTTGAAAGGGTTTAGTAATATAATCCGATCCACCGACACGGAAGGCTTTGACCTTATCAAGAACATCATCCAGGGCACTCAAAAAAATTACCGGTATTTCCTGAGTCACTTCATGGGCTTTGAGTTTTGTACACACTTCATAGCCATTGAGATCGGGCATATTAATATCGAGTAAAATTAAATCGGGTGGTTTAGCTTGAGCTGCTTTTAATCCCATGGCTCCATTAATCACACTTCTGACTTTATACCCTTGCTTGGTTAACAAACTCGACAGCAAGCGGAGATTGTTGGGCATATCATCAATTAGCAAAATATTGGCGGGTTCTGGATGATCAGTAGGGTGATTCATTGGAGGGCAAGGAAGTTAGGCGGCACGATGAACTTGAAAAACTGTATAAATTAGCGAGCAATAAACTGGTTACTTTCTTGGAGAATGCACTCTTCTGTTATCTCACAAATTACTTCAAACTGGAAATTATCAACCCAAGCAACTAACTGTTGTCTTAATTGTAATTGAGAGGTTGACAGTTGGTCGATCAAGGGCAACATCAGATCGGCATCGGCTTCAGTGGCTGCTTTCTGTAAGGCGGCAATCCATTCTATGGGCTGTTGAGCCATGGCATCTGAGAGAAGGGATCTGGGGTTTTCAGAGGAAAGGGGAGGGGGTTTAGAGAGAGGATAATCTTCGGTATCATTGAGGGAATCATAGGGCTGATTGTTGAGGCGATCGCGTTCAGATTCTGATTCATAAGTATATTCCAATTCTAAATACTGGGCAATTTTCTCTAAAATCACGGCTTCGAGAAAGGGTTTATGCACTAAGTCATTACATCCTGTGGCTAACATCTGTTGGCGCTCTTCTTCAAAGGTACTGGCAGTGGTGACAATGATCGGTACATGGGGAATACCACGTTGTTGTTCTCGTTCACGGATACTGATTGTCATGCTATAACCATCCCGGACCGGCATCCGAATATCCGTTAAAATCAGATTGATTGTTTCTTGTTCCCAGAGAGTCAGGGCTTCTTCCCCTTGGGTGGCTTCTAGCACTTCAAACCCCAAAGGGGTGAGTAAAGAGCGGAGAATTTCACGGTTTTCCCATTTATCATCGACCACTAAAATACGGTAGGTTTTCTCTGTGGAGGCAATTCCAGTCACCCTACGCTCAACCTCAGATAGCGCTTCTGCTTCTCTTGGGACAGGGAGCAGGGGTAGGTCAAAGGTAAACATACTCCCTTGGTTGACTTCACTCGATACACTCAGCGCTCCACCCAGAAGATTGACTAACTGTTGGCTAATGGTTAATCCGAGTCCAGTGCCTTCCTGAGATTGTTTGCCACTTTGGGTTTGTTCAAAGGGCTGAAAGAGTTGGTCTAATTCTTCGCTGGCTATACCGATACCGGTATCGGTGACGGTAAATTGTAGAGTGTCGGGTCGATCCGCAACCGTGATGGTTAGGGAAACATTGCCTTGACGGGTGAATTTGATGGCATTACTGAGTAAATTAAGTAAGATTTGGCGCAGTTTTTGTTCGTCGGTGTAGAGGGACTGGGGAACATTTTCTTGCACTTCCATGCTCAGATGGAGGCCTTTCTTTTTGGCTTTGAACTCTACCATGCTTTCTAAATGATGAACGAAGGTGAGTAAATTAAAGTCTTGGGGTAAAAGTTCGGATTTTCCAGCTTCGATTTTGGATAAATCTAAAATGTCATTAATTAGGCCGAGCAAATGTTGGCTACTGCTGTAGATGATCTGGAGTTGTTCCTGGTGTTTATCGGTTAAAGTATTGTCCTTGACCATAATTTGCGTAAATCCGAGAATGGCATGTAGAGGGGTACGCAATTCATGGCTCATTTTGGCTAGGAATGTGCTTTTAGCTTGATTAGCCCGTTCTGCGGATTCTTTGGCTTCCAAGAGCTGATCGGTACGTTGGTGAACTCGTTCCATGAGGGAGTTGAGAGTTTTACTTAAAGAGGCGATTTCGTCTTGGGTACTGATGGGCATTCGCAGTTGCCAATTTTCTTCTTCGGTAACGGTGGCAGCTAGGTCGGTGAGTTGTTCTAGGGGGCCGATAATATCTTCGGTTGTGCCCAGGGCAATCCAACCGGCGATCGCTACAGCGAATAAACTACTGAAAATAATGATACCTTTTTCTAGACCTTGGGCATTTTCCAACTCGACTTCTGCTTGTCGAGCTTGTTGTTGAGCTGTGGCTAGGATTTGATCGAGAGTTGCCCCTAATTGGTCTAATTCTCGTTGTCTCTCGGATAGCACCAGGGATCTGAGTTGATTTTGCTGTTCTTCTAAGCCAATATTCGGTTGATTAATAATCTGTTGGATACGATCGCTATATTCAACTAAGGCTTGAGTATAGCGATCTAGAAATGGCTCGAAGGTGTCTACAGAAATGGCTAACCAGGCTGGATTTCCTGTGATAAAAGTTTGTAGATCTTCTTGGGTCGCTTTGATCTCAACCAGGTTATCATCAAGCTTCTTTTGATACAATTGTGAAGCTTGGCGATCGCCAACGACTGTCCCTAGCACAACGCCCAATCGTTCCGCTCGTTCGATCTCCACCTGAAAGTGAACCAACAATTGAGCTTGAATATTGGCATCCGCTAATTGGACAATACCCTGTCCTTGATAATAATCAGCCACGACCAACCCGATCAACGAACCCGCCAAGCCCGTACCAATAGCGAATGCATAACCCGATCCAATTTTGTGTCGGATACGCCCCGATCGAATTCGTTCCCACCCTTTCTTGATCTTATGAGTTATGTGGCCCAGTTTCATCATCAATTAACCTTTTCAGAGAGTTTCTCACTAATTAATTGATGCACTCGATCGAATTGAAAATCATGAACCCATTCTGTGAGACACTCTCGCATTCGCGAATTAGAGGGAAAAACTTCGTCAATCAGTTTGAGCAGTAATTCCTCTTCCGCAGCTAGGGTTGCCTGTTGAAGTTTGACCCAATCTGAGGACTGAACATAGCTGAGATCTTCCGGTTCAACGTCTTGCGGTTTAATGGCTAACGGAGCATTTAGGAGTTTTAGATCCGCTGGTATAGTATATTGCCTTGATTCTGAAGTCAGAGTAGGCTGAGAACCAACGTCTAGCTTTACGGGTAAGGTAAACTGGAACTTACTCCCTTTACCTACCTCTGATTCTACCATTAGCTTACCTCCCATTAGTTCTACAACTTGTTGACTAATGGGTAAGCCTAAACCTGTACCTTCTTGAAACCCGCGATCGCTCGCACTTTGCACAAACGGTTCAAACAAGCGAGACAATTCATTGGGGGCAATCCCAATTCCGGTATCCTGAACTTCACAGATTAAAGTCGCATTATTTTCTGACCAGTGATTAGCACAATCAACCTGAACTTGAATTCCCCCTTGGGGGGTAAACTTTAAGGCATTTCCTAATAAATTAATAAAAACTTGGCGTAATTTCCCCGAATCCGCTTCAATAAAAGGGGGAACCTTGGCAGAAACATCAAAAGATAGACTTAATCCTTGATGCTCTGCTTTGAGCTTGAACATTTGATAGAGGCTACTGAGCATATCGTACAGATTAAAGCGATTCTGATGGAGTTCCATTTTTCCGGCCTCTATTTTTGACCAATTCAACAAATCGTTAATCAGATCTAATAGATGTTCGCCACTATGATGAATCACTTTCAGATAACCAAAATGCTCTTCAATTTGAGCTGGAGTTACAGAGGAAGACGTATCGCTCAGATGGCGGATCATCACCTGAGTAAAGCCTAGAATAGCGTTGAGAGGAGTACGCAGTTCATGGCTCATTTTGGCTAAAAAAGTACTTTTGGCCTGATTCGCATTTTCTGCGGCTTCCTTAGCCGCAGAGAGGGCTTCCATTGCCTCTTTACGCTCCGTAATATCACGGGCAATCCAAATCACAGAATCTCCCATTCCAGACACATCCGTAATGGGGGCAATGGTAGCAGCAAACCAAAAACTCTGATCCTCTATGGTGAGTTGATATTCTGTTTGTAGGGTTGTTTGAGTATTGAGGCTTTGCCAGATCAAATGGATAAAGGTTGTGGATTGCTCGGGTTCAAAGATGTCTTGTACACTTTTACCAATCAACTCTGATGGCATCTGGTAGAGGGGTTTGGGGGTAGTGGGTGCAATATTGACAATGTAGCCTTGGGCATCAAAGATCAGAATCAGATCGGAGATCGCACTAAAGAGCGTTTTAAATTCTGTGGTCACTTGTTTTTGATGCAGAATTCGACCAAAGTCAAGGGCGCGATAGGAGAGTTGTTGTACCCAGTATTGATCTTGAACGGAAGAATAATGGGTAAAGAAGACTAAAATCCCCAAGCTGGCTGAACGTCTCGGAATTAGGTTAGGGGTTAAGGATTCTTCGGCGGGGATGGGGATGGGTAGCCCAAAGGCAGCCCCTAGATCAACTTTATGAGCTAGAGTTCCCCTGGAAAAAATATCGTTGTCTTGGGCAAGGTTACCAAACCACTGAGGTTTGTTGCTATACCAGACTCGTCCAGGGATATCTTCGTCAGGTAGGAGGATGAGTCCTTCGGTGTAGTGGCGGAAGTCTTGTAGCGCACTCATCTGCTCTGGGGAAAGAGTTTGGGAATTTTTATACCAGATGGGACTACATTGGAGGGCACTTTTGTCAGCAGTGGGAATCCAGGCTTCTGCATAACTCCAACCCGTCAGTTGACAAATTTGCTCTAGGATCAGGTGCAGGGCACTGGAGAAGTCAGAGGTTGTATTTAAGGCCTGTTCTAGGGCTAGAAGGAGGTTAGGAGAGGGATCGGGGAGCTGATAGTTTAGGAAGGGTTGTTCGGTTGGCTCGCTTTCAGGGAGTGTTTGAGATTTCTGGCGAAGTTGACGGTGAAGACTATAGGCGCTTTTAATTCCCAAAGTTGTCGTTAAGAGTAAGACGATCCAGATGAAGCCGATGACGGGAGGGATGGGGAGTCCAGTTCTTGAATACACCCATGCGGTTACTCCGATGGCGATCGCACTTGAGGCGCATAACGGAGTGACTAAAAGAATGGGTAAGAAGGAAGATCTGGACATGCTTTTAGGGAATTCACGCTAGGAATGAGGGGGCATGATTACGGTTCTAGCTTATCCTAATTTTACCATTGGGGATTGGATTGCAGGAGGGCAGTGGCTTCTCTGATGTTCAGAGGTTTGGCAAACCAATAGCCTTGGCCAAAATCACAGTTGAGCTGTCTGAGGATTTCCAATTGTTTTGGGGTTTCTATCCCTTCGGCAACCACTTGCATGTTCAGGGTTTGGCTGATTTGGATGATGGGGGGAATGAGACCGAGATCTAATGGATCTTGACTGAGAGTGTTGATAAAGGAGCGATCGATTTTGAGGATATCGATGGGTAGGGTATGGAGATAGGAGAGGGAAGAGTAGCCTGTACCAAAGTCATCTAGGGAAATGTGAATGTTTTGATCTCGGATTTGATGGAGGAGAGTGCGAGCATGTACAGGGTTTTCAATCAGGGCGCTTTCGGTAATCTCCATGGTTAAGGATTGGGGGACAACCTGGGTTTTAGCAATAGTTTCGAGGACTTTTTCCATCAGGTTCATTTGGGAGAATTGACGGACGGAAAGGTTAATGCTGATTTTGAGGCTGTCGTTTTTGAGGGTTTGTTGCCAGATTTTGAGTTGATTGCAGGCTTGCTGGAAGACCCAATAGCCAATATCGTTGATCAATCCGGTTTCTTCGCAAACGGGGATAAAGTCTGCTGGACTGACGAGTCCTCTTTGGGGATGTTGCCAGCGTACAAGGGCTTCAAATCCACTGATTTTGCCGGTTTGCAGGTTGATAATGGGTTGGTAGTGAACGAGGAATTCTTGGTGTTCTATGGCTTTGCGGAGTTCGGTTTCTAGGGTGAGTCGTTTAAGGGCGAGTTGGTGCATGGTGGGGTCAAAGACATGGTATTGTCCTTTACCCATGGATTTGGCTTTGTACATGGCAGTGTCGGCATCCCGAAGGACGTATTCGGGTTTGTGATAGTCGGGATGACTGAGGACAATACCAATGCTGGCGTTGATAAAGACTTCGTGAAGTTCGAGTTGAAAGGAATAGGAGAGGCTATTGAGGATGGTTGCTGCCAGTTTTTTGGTATCTTCTAGGTTGGCACAAGATTCTACGAGGATGGTAAATTCGTCTCCTCCTAGGCGAGCGAGGAGCATGTTTGCGTCAAGGAGAGAGTTAATGCGTTTAGCGATCGCCTTGAGCAATTGATCGCCCACGAGGTGGCCAAGGGAATCATTGATCACTTTAAAGCGATCGCAATCTAAAAAGAGGACAGCAAAGGATTCATCCGCACTAACTTTGAGCTTTTGAATAACTGATTCTAGTCGTTCCATAAATAGAGCCCTGTTGGGCAACCCGGTTAAGGAATCATGCAGGGCCATATCCAGAAGTTTTTGCTGAATTCGCTTGCGTTCTTGAATTTCTTGGGTTAAGACTTGATTGGTAGTTTGGAGTTCTTGGGTGCGTTCTTGAACTCGTGCTTCTAGTTGTAAGTTTAAATCTTTAAGTTGGGTTTGGGCAGCTTTCAGTTGTAATTGATGCTTGACGCGGGCTAAAACTTCTTCGATTTGAAAGGGTTTACTGATATAGTCACATCCCCCTACTCTAAAGGCTTTTACTTTGTCGAACACTTCATTTAATGCGCTGATAAATATAATCGGTATTTCTTGAGTTCGGTCGAGGGTTTTGAGTTCCTGACAGACTTGATAACCATTCATTTGGGGCATATTAATATCCAGTAAGATCAAGTCAGGAGGTTTAGCTTGAGATGCTTTAATAGCTGTTCTGCCATTCATAACACTGCGAACTTTATAGCCCTGCTGACTGAGCAAATCCGACAGAAGACGTAAATTTTCTGGGGTGTCATCAACCAGCAATATATTGTATTTTCCTGAAAGAGATTCAAGCATAAGCTTCGCTACTATTATTGATTGTGACTTATTATCTAGATTTAATATAACACTGAATTTAAGTTTTGAGTGATCGCTTCAAATTCAAAATTATCGACTAAATCATTTAAATGTTTTGCTAGATTTCTTTGATCGTTGGGAATTTTTTCGATCAACTCTAAAATCAGTTCAGCATCAGCTTCTAAGGCAGCTTGGTAGAGATTGTGTAACCAGGGTTTGGGCATCAACTCCCAATTGATAGAAGCCTCACCTACCAATTCTAGGGAATTAGAGATTGAGGGCGATAATGGCAAAGCCGGATCGAGATAATCACAGACATAGGTGACCCCTAAATGTTGGGTCATTTTCTCAAATAACTCTTGATCTTGGAAAGGTTTACTGAGAAAATCATCGCACCCTACAGCCAGGATTTGTTCGCGTTCTTCCGTAAAGGCACTTGCAGTTAGAGCAATAACTCGAGTGGATTGACCTTGGGGATGGGATTTAATGTATTGAGTGGCTTGAAGTCCATCCATAACAGACATCCGAATATCCATCCAGATCAAATGGGGATTCCAGGTTTCCCAAATGGAAATAGCCTCTTCTCCATTGCTGGCTTGTTTGACCTCGAAGCCGACACTGTTTAATAAGGAGTCTAAAAGCAGGCGATTATCTAATGAGTCATCAACGACTAAAATTCGGTAGTTAGGTTGATTGGGGGCTAAATGAATCACTCGACTGGAGCTTCTGATTGTTTGAGGTTGATGTAAGACTTCTTCGAGAGGCAAATCAAAGGTAAATTGAGTGCCGACATCCACTTGAGAGGACACTTGAATATCTCCTCCCATTAATTGTACAAACTGACGACTGATAGGTAATCCGAGACCGGTTCCTTGTTGAGATTGTCGGCCGACTGCGGTTTGCACAAAGGGTTCAAATAAAGTGTCTAGGTCTTCTTGGGCAATTCCCGGCCCCGTATCGCTCACTTCAAAGGCGAGTCTAAGGGTGTTGTTTTCTGGGGCAGTGATCGCCGAAATGGATAATTTGACTCCTCCTTGTTCTGTAAATTTAATGGCATTGCCTAAAAGATTTAACAAAACTTGACGTAATTTACTTTCATCTCCTTCCACATATTCTGGTACTTGGGGACTACACACCAAAGCCAAACTTAACCCTTTACTTTCTGCTTTGATTTGTAGCATTTCTTTGAGGGTATCTAACAGCATCCATAAATTAAATTCACTCTCATTAAGTGTGATCTTGCCGGCCTCAATTTTCGACATTTCTAAAATATCATTAATCAAGGATAATAAATGCTCACCACTACGATTAATGATCCCCAATTGCTCGCGATGGACAGAGTCCAGGTTAGAACTGCGGTCAATTAACTGAGTAAATCCTAAAATTGCATTTAATGGTGTTCTTAACTCATGGCTCATATTAGCTAAAAAGTTGCTTTTGGCTTGGTTGGCGGATTCAGCAGCTTCTTTAGCCTGAATTAAAGCAACTTCTGCTTCCTTTCGCACGGTAATATCCGCAATCATGGAAGCATATCCGATCACATGATTTTGTCTATCCATTAACACGGTATTATACCATTCACAGACAATTTTTTCCCCGGAGTCCCTGATATTATCACAAATGGCATAGGTGGTATCTTCTTCCGATTCCAAGGCTTGCATTAACTCATAAACTTTGTTCTTTTGAGTATCAGAAAATAAGATTTCAAAGCTATGGGGAGAAGATAAGACATCTAGGCGACGATAACCAAAAATACGTTCAGCCGCTTTATTCCATTCTACAATATTCCAATCAACCGACCATTCAATCACACCTAAAGGCGTTTGATCGACTAAAAACTCCAAGCGCTTCTGAGATTCTCTCAGTTTTTCTTCAGATTCTTTTCGCTCTGTAATATCAGTGTATGATCCAATAATCCGAATTTCTTCCCCCTGATTATCATACAAGATCTGACCTCGATCTAAAATCCACTTATAGCGACCATCTTTACAGCGCATTCGATATTCAATCGTAAATAAAGGATTATTTTGACTGTGCTGATATCGAAGATTGGTAAACATCACTTGTTCAAAGTCATCCGGATGTAAACGGGTCATCCATTCGCTGGGTTTATCACTAATTTCTGACTCCGAAAATCCCAACATTTCTTTCCATCGAGCAGAATAAAAGATCCGATTATTTTCCAAATCCCAGTCATAGATGCCATCATTATTGCTTTTGAGTGCAAGTTGCCAGCGTTTTTCACTCTTTTTCAAGGCTTGTTCTGCTGAGATGCGCTCTGTAATATCAGACTGAAGGATGACATAATGAGTCAGTTCTCCGGTTCTATCTCGTAAGGGAGACAACGATAAGTGACTCCAGAAAAGCTGATTATCTTGACGATAGCTTGGACAACTAAACTGAAAGTTTTTGCCTTGACGAATGTGTCTTTTTATGGATTCATAGGGATGTTGATAAAATTTGTTTTTATAGAACCGCAACAGTCCTTGTCCTATGACTTCTTGGGGTGAATAGCCCGTAATTTTTTCAAAGGCAGGATTAACATAAATAATCGGTATATCGGCTTGTTGAGCGTCACTAATAATGATGCCGTCATCCGAGATTTCTACGGATCTCTTGAGCAGTCTGAGTTGTTCTTCATTTTGTTTTCTTTCCGTGATATCGCGAGCGACTAAAATAACTTTTTTATCTGGCATAGGAGAGAGAGTCGCTAAAAACCAAAACGTCTGTTGAGGGAGGATTAAATAGTATTCAAAATTAAGGCTTTTTTTCTGATGGATGACATTTTGTAAATGTTGCATCAATTCCGAACGATAATCTCCGTAAATAATTTGATTAATGGTTTCTCCAATGAGATCGTAGCCGTCTTGCTGATATATGGCTGGACAAGTGGGAGAAAGTTTGATCATTTCTGCTTCCCGATCCATCACTAAGACGATCTCAGTCATCGCCGCAAAAACCGATCGCAGTTCTGCTTCGGAAGTATGTAACTTTTGTTCTAAAAGTTTGCGATCGCTAATATCTTGGATAACACTGAGAAAGTATGCGGGTTCTCCAGATGGATTACGAACTAAAGATATCATTATATTTACCCAATTTTGTAGTCCAGTTTGGGTGAAATAATTGTTTTCAATGTTAATAAACGGTAATGTGCCATTGAGAAGTCGATCTAAGTAACGGCGAGTAACGTCTTGGTAATTGTGATTTTCTAAACTCTGGAGATTTTGAGGAACCATGAGTTCAAAAAAAGAGTGATTAATCAAGCCTGAACTGCAATACCCGACTAAATCACAAAATTTCTGATTGACTTGAATAAAGTTTCCTTCTAGGTCAATATGAGCCATACCAATGACCGCCTGGGCAAAGGTTTGATCGAAAGTTGTCTGAGAGGGTCGAGTTTGTTGTGTCCCGCGATCGTTACTCAGATTTTGTAATAAAGTTGACAGATGAACTAGACCAATTAATTCATGAGTTGAGGAGACTAAAGGAAGAGAAGTCAGTTGATGATGCTCGACAAATTCAAGGAGGGTTGCAAGCTTATCCTGAGTGCTGAACATTTCCCACTCAGTAATTTCTAGGGTAATACCTTCCGGTTGCATGACTTGCTCAACAGTCATCTTCTCAGCACTCTCTGGCGAAGTAAGATAAGGTAAAAAACGAGACAAATGCACGCGGCCAACTAACTGTTGCTGTTTAACAACTAATGCTAAGGAAGGCTGAACTTGCCCAGTTTGAGACTGCTGATAGAGTTGCCAGTGGGCGATCGCCTCTGACAATAGCATCTGAGGCTCTAGAGTTAGAGGATGATAATCAATCCACCGCTCCTCTGCAAGAGTCACGATTTGAGAATTAGACTGGTGCATAATAGCCAGGGAGTCCGGGGCTTACGCCACGTTTACTATTCAAAATGAATCCTATAGAATCAAGTGTTTGTGCAATTTGGCGCTTGCTTTCTGTTATATCAAATTTAAGTCAGTTTTCCTACCCAGGCTGATTTTGGGAAACCTCAGTCATTTTAACCACTCAAGAATACTGGCAACAGAAGACGATCTATGGGGGTAAAATTCCGATCTTATTCAGATACTCCAATCAAGGTAAATGCTGCCCAATTCCGAGGTTCAGGGAACTGTTTTTGGGTCAGTAACATGGCTTCACGGAGGGCACTGGCTTTATCTTGTTTTTGTTGCATTTGTTGATAAAAGTTAGTCATCACCGTCACGGTGGGTTCATCGGGAATTGCCCATAAGGAGACTAATACCCCTTCGGCTCCCGCACTGACAAAGGCTCGCGAGAGTCCAATTACACCATCACCGTTAATGTTGCCCCGTCCTGTATCACAAGCGCTCAGTACTGCCAATTCTGCTCTCAGGGAGAGTTGAGATATTTCTTTTGCCGTGAGAAAACCGGGATCGCCAGCGGTTGGAGCTAGAGCTAAAGAACTCAAAAATCCTCCTAGATCATTGAGCAGTCCATGGGTTGCCAAATGGATCGTGGGACTAGATTCCATTTGAGAGACTACCACAGCTTTAGTTGCTCGATCGCCAATTAACGGTTCTGTATTGAGTAAAGTGGCGATCGCCTCTGCTTCAAGTTCTGCTCCCGGTAAATCCTCCAGTTGCAGCGTACTTTTACCCCCTTCTAACTCAATTTCGGGCATCGTGGGATTACCCACCACTAAAGGAGGATTAACGCTAGAGCCTTGATTTTGATTGCGCTGTTGATTTTGACGAGTTAAATCTAACACTTGAATCGAAGGAGAAGTCATCAACGTATGTTTCTCGACTAAGTAAGTTCCCTGTCCATCCTGGAGAGCCGGAAACGGTACTAAAAGCAACGAGTCTTGGGGAATAAACGTTACGCGCTCCTGCGGATTGTTGGGCAGTAAATCAGCAATCGGTTCAATCAAATACTCATGCAATTCTTTCAAGGGTTCTCCTGGAGGCAGGTGGCGACGGGATAACCCCGTTAACGTAATAAAATCCCGTGCATTTTTCACCAATTGATCTAAATCAAAATTCAGAGGAACCTGGCGAAATTCAATATTTCCTTGGGGAGAAATTACCCAAACATATAATTGAGTTGCTTTTCTTTCTGATGCATGAGAAGTCAACCATTCTCCCGGCCCACTTTGATAAAACCGTCCGTATTCATATTGCACCGTATACGTGACTAAAGTCGTCTTCTCCCGTTGAGCAATTTGCTTGATCTGGTTTATATTTGGAGGTTCAGTCTCCATCGAATTGGGATTAGTCCCTAATTTACTCACCAACAAATCAACCAAGGCTCTAGCCCGACCCGCTTCCGAAAGCTCTAAGGCTTCAAGGATTTGATTTTGCTCAATTGCAATTTGCTGTAAGAGGCGATAAACATCCGTAGATTGATCGTAGCTAAATATTTTAAATTCATCTTCAGATAAGTTGGTAAAACTCAGATTCGATAGCGTCACTTTTCGCTGGCTATCATAACCTTCTATCGCTTTATAAAATCTAGATTTTGCGGCTTCTAATTGTTGGGATTGCAGGAGTAAAAAACCCAGCTTTTCTTGACCAATCGCTTGGGAAGCCACACGAGAAAATTCCAAGGATTCAGTGGCATTGGGAGACTCTTGTTGTCGTTGTTTAAATCCCTGGTCTAGAATATCGAGAGCTTCAGTCTGAAGGGCGATCGCCTGCTCTAAGTTCCCTGACCAGTAGTAAACTCTACTCAGATCTTGCAGGGCAAAAGACTCAGTTGTAAAATTACCTTGTTCCCGAATAGTATTTAAGCGTTTTTCTTGTAAGGAGATGGCTTGCTCATAGTCTTCCTGAATCGTATAATATTCACTCAGTCCGTTCAAGGCTTGATTCACTTGGAATAGATTATCCGTTGCCTCCCCCAAGGCTAAAAGCTCCTCGAGTGTTTTTAAGGCTTTTTCCTGTTGTTTGGCCCAACTGTAACTAATGCTCAGGTGAAACAAAACATCCCCTTTAAGCTGAAATTCACCAATAGAATTAGCTAAAGATAAGGCTTCTTCCTGGATTTCAATAGCTTGACGATAGTTGCGGTTAGCAAAGTAAGCTAATCCCAAATCATTTAGAACTTCAATCTCTTCGGTTTGGGTGCCAATTTCACGGACAATTTCTAGGTGATTTTGGCGCAGAAAAATCGCCTTTTCATAATCAACGGCTTGTAGATAAGCCAAGCTCAAATATTTGAGAATAACTTTACGGCCCGAAGGGGTGCGGGCTGCTTGCAACTGGGATTCTAAAAAGTCAATACCATAGGGATCTCCGAGTTGACTATGGGCAGTAGCCAAACTCCAAAGAATACTCCCTTCAAGGTCTTCATCTTGTAATTGACGGGCTAATCGAAGTGCCCGCTTATAGAGAGGTATAGCTTCCTCAAGTTGACCCAAATATTGATAGGCAATAGCTGCTTTATTGAGTACACTTAATTCAAACAACGGGTTGCCTAATTGCTGGGCTTGCTCCAACTCCTGGGGATAGGTTTGTAAAATATTTTCATAAACTGGGCGCAATTGATCCACCGGATTAGCCCAACTGACGGAAGCTAGAAAAGTTAGAGCATTGAAAAATAAAATAGTTAGGATAGATTTTATCATAGTTTATCGAATCTCTAGAAGAGAAAATTGTGTCTCAATTTGAGTTGTTCCCAGCCGTGATGATGCTACCCTGAAGAGGCAATTGGCTCTAAGCGAATTGTCAGTCAATCGTGAATTGCACAGTTTCTGAGAATTAGTATTAGAATGCAGAAGATATTGTTATCTTCACCCATCATAGATCAATGACCAATCGTTTGGCCCAATCCCGAAGTCTCTACCTCCGCAAACATGCTGAAAATCCGATAGACTGGTGGCCATGGTGTGATGAAGCACACCAAACGGCAAAAAAAGACAATAAACCGATTTTTCTCTCGATTGGCTATTCAAGCTGTCATTGGTGTACGGTGATGGAAGGGGAAGCTTTTAGTAATGCAGAAATTGCTGAATATATGAATGCTAATTTTCTGCCTATTAAAGTGGATCGAGAAGAGCGTCCCGATGTGGATAGTATTTATATGCAAGCGTTGCAAATGATGACGGGACAAGGGGGATGGCCTTTAAATATTGTCCTTACTCCAGACGATCGTATTCCCTTTTATGGCGGCACTTATTTTCCCGTGGAACCTCGGTATGGTCGGCCCGGATTTTTACAAGTGTTACAAGCCTTGCGAATGTTTTACGATCGGGAGCGGGAAAAATTAGCCAGTCGCAAACAGGCGATCGCCGAAGCTCTGCACCAAGCAGCGACTATCCCCGCAACCGGAGAATTGGGCGAAGATCTCTTGCACCAAGGCTTACAAACCAGCGTCGGTATCCTCACGGCACGGGATATGGGGCCCAATTTTCCCATGATTCCCTACGCTGAAACTGCCCTCAGAGCCACCCGTTTCACCGCGATAGATCCCCCCTACGATGCCCTGGAAAGCTGCGCTCAGAGGGGCTATGACCTGGTGCTGGGGGGCATTTTTGATCAGGTAGCTGGAGGGTTCCATCGCTATACGGTGGATGGGACTTGGACGGTTCCCCACTTTGAAAAGATGCTCTACGATAATGGTCAGATTATGGAATATCTAGCCCATTTGTGGGATGCGGGGGTACAGGATAAGGCGATAGAAAGGGCGATCGCCACCACTGTCACCTGGTTAAAGCGCGAAATGACCGATCCCAAAGGCTATTTTTGGGCGGCTCAAGATGCCGATAATTTCACCTCATCCACAGCTTTAGAACCGGAAGAAGGGGATTTTTATATCTGGGACTATGGCATATTAGAGCGTCAACTCACCCCAGAAGAATTTCAAGACCTTCAGCAACAGTTTGATATTACCGAATCCGGGAACTTTGAAGGTAAGCTTGTATTGCAGCGCACCCAAAAAGGGCAACTTCCCGATCGCTTAGAAACTGGATTAAGTAAACTTTTCACTTTGCGCTATGGCAGCGATCGCGACTCCCTCCCCACATTCCCCCCTGCTCGCAATAATCAGGAAGCAAAACAACAAACTTGGCCCGGACGAATTCCACCAGTTACCGATACTAAAATGATCTTATCCTGGAATAGTTTACTATTATCTGGGTTAGCCGCAGCCGCGAAAGTTTGGCAACGTCCCGATTATCTGGATTTAGCTATTCAGGGAGCTAATTTTATTCTAGAGAATCAATGGGTTAAGGGTCGCTATCATCGTCTCAACTATGAGGGGGAACCCGATGTTTTAGCCCAAGCTGAAGATTATGCACTGTTGATTAAGGCTCTGTTAGATATTCAGCAGGCGAGTTTGTGGTGTTCTCCGAGTTTAGAACTGCCCAATCTACAGGAAAAAGCGATCCAGATTCAAGCGGAATTTGATGAATTGCTCTGGAGTGTAGAATTAGGCGGATACTATAACAGTGTCAAAAGTGATGATTTAATTATCCAAGAACGGAGCTATTTGGATAATGCAACTCCCGCAGCCAACGGCATTGCGATGGCGAATTTAGTGCGCTTGTTTTTGTTAACTGAAAATTTGGATTATTTCGATCGCGCGGAACAAGGTTTACTGGCGTTCAGCACTATTCTATCGAAATCTCCTCAAGCCTGTCCTAGCTTGTTTGCAGCGTTAGACTGGTATCGTAATTGTACCCTAGTGCGAATTGTGGAGGGGCAACTCGAGCAGCTACGGGGGTTATATTTACCGACTGTTCTGATCCAGAAAGTTCCCGAATTACCCGAAGGAGCGATCGCCTTAGTTTGCCAAGGTCTTTCTTGCAAGAAACCGGCAACCTCTGTGGAGGAATTGCACCGTCAATTACAGCAATGTCAAACCCGAGCTTAGTGAGTAAATACCCTCTCCTTAACCCGTGCTAAAGCTCAAGTGAATTGTTCTGTCCACTCACAGTGGGAGCGCTCTGGCGGTTGGAAAAGGGTCTTGAAAAATTTTCGTTTACTGATTTAGCCGACCCTTTTGTTCGGGTCAATTGTTCCGTGGTTATATGTTGTTCCGAGTTCTTAATTTATTACGAGGATTTAATAAATTGATAAACACCGTTAATCCATTTAAATCCTTTTATCCTTCCGGATAATTAGCGAATTTCCTATTAATTGAACTCGGAAAGTGACAGAAGAGGGATAGTCTATCTTTGTGTCCCCGCGTCTCCCATTCCCTATTCCTCTTTCGCCTCTGCCAACCAAGCGTCAAATTGTGCTTGATTCTCACTCACCCATTCCTGAGCTAAACGGCGAATATCTTCTGGAGTATCAGCCCCCTCTTTAATTTTTAAACTCACTTCATTCATATCTGCTACTGGAATACTCAGCAATTCAAACCAACGTTTAGCCCTCGAATTTTTAGATGCAAACTTTCGATTTACCACAAAACGTTGCCCCACAGCCGGCCATCCCAAATTTTTTCCCTCAAACGTCGTATCCGTTTCCATTATCCCTACCATATGCTCAGGTAAAGAGGTGAAAGAAACTTCTAAAGCCATCACCTCTCGATCGGGTTTCAAAACAGCAAATATCCAATGTGGATTATAAGCGTAATAGAAAATAGGCTTTCCTTGCTCGTAACGATCTATGGTATCCGCCAAAAGTGAAGTATAATTTCCCTGCTCTTGTTCTACCGTATCCTCGAGTCCATAAACTTTGAGATGATGATTAATCACCGATTCACAAACCCAACCCGGATTACATCCAACTAAGTTTGCTTTGCCATTGGCATCCGTATCAAAGAGATTGGCAATTTTGGGATCTTTCAACTGTTCAATATTAGAAATCCCATATTCATCAGCCGTTTTTTTATCCATGTGATAACCTTGAGAGCCTGGCGGTATCACTTTGCCAACTTTCTCTAACTCATTATTGCCATTAGCCTGATTAAATAAAGATTCATGACCCGCATCGTAAGACACCACACTATAATCGAGATCTTGAGTTGCCAGAGATAGATAAATGGCTGGATAATCTAGTGTTTTTGGACTCTCAATGGGGTAACCCAATTTAGCTAAACCAATATTGACCACTTCCGTTTGAAAGCTCTCCTCAACCCAACTACTATGGGCGGAACGCACCAGCGTATCTTCAGTCGAGTCTGAATTAGACCGACAGCTCATCAAGCCCACCGCGATCGCTAACAACACACCGGACGAAAACAACCGACGATATGATTTTCCAGGCATACATTTAGGGATCATAAGAAAATAGTATAAGTCCGGTATATATCGTAATCCAATAAATAAGGGCAATAGGGAATAGAAAATTCACCTCTTGTCTCATCTGCCCACTCCCTCATCTGCCCATTCCCCCACACTTGACAAATTTGCTTTACACTATTGACGATTGAGGGTCACTTAGGGAATGATAAGTAACCATAATCTATGCTTAAGTAACCAGACCCTCATTCAAACGGGGTTTGCATACAGTTTATCTTCAATTTCAGTGTCTAAAGCGATCGCGTGAGGAGAGCAATGAAAAAGTATCAATTTGGACTAAGTGGGGTACTGCTCGGTGGAGCCGCCGTGATGGTAGCCAATACTTCGGCTTGGGCGGCTCCGACCCGAATAACCAACGTCTCCCTAAACCCCAAGAATGACGGAATTGAAGTCATCCTAGATACTAAAGAAGGCGATCGCCCCCAAATATTTGCCGTGCCCAACGGCAACGAATGGGTTGCCAACATCTCAAACATGCAGCTCAACATTCCCAGCGGCGAATTCATGCAAGCCAACCCCGCCCCAGGCATTGCCGCCGTTCGCATCAACTCCATAGATGGCAACAGCGTTCGCGTCACCGTCACCGGTAACCAAGGTAGCCTCAGCGGCCGCATCAGCATCCAAGACGGCTCTAACTTCATTCTCTCCCTCAAGCAAGACGACCCTAAACCCACCGCCAACAGTGCACCCCAGCCCCCTGCACCCCAGCCGGTCGCTCAAACGCCGCCCCAACCCATTGCCCAGGGCGCTCCCAACAACAATGTACCCCTACCAAGCTTGCAAAACGGCATCCCCAGCCTACCCCCCGGAACAGGTGTCGCGCCTCCCTTCCGGCAAAGAGCGATCGCCCCACCCCTCGGTGAAATCTCCGTATCCACCATCGACGCATCCGGGCGCACCATCAACCTCGGCTCCTCCGAAAACGTCCCCCGTCTCGTTCTCCGGGATGCCCCCGTGCGCGATGTTCTCGCCCTGCTCGCACGGGTAGCCGGCATGAACCTCGCCTTTACCGACGGTGCAGGAGGGGGTGAAATTCCCGAAGGTCAAGCCGGAGCCTCCACATCTATTGCCGGGTCAACTATTTCTCTCGACATCGAAAATGAACCCGTGCAAAACGTCTTTAACAGCGTCCTGCAACTGAGCGGCTTGCAAGCCAACCGCGTTGGCCGCACCATCTTTGTCGGTACAAACCTGCCTCTCGAATCAAGTCCCGTCATCACCCGCACCCTCCGCCTCAACCAAGCTGAAGCTGAAGCCTCCGCCACCCTACTCGCTTCCCAAGGAGCCGACTATCAACGAGTCGTTACCAACACCACGCGCGTAGTGGAAGGCGACGGGGTAGACCGACGGGAAACAGAAGAAACAACGACTAGCATTGAAAATTTCACCGTTCAAGAAGCCAACGGTCCCCTCCTACTGCGCGGCCTATCCATTATTGCCGACGAGCGTCTCAACTCCATCACCCTCGTCGGTGACCCTCGCAAAGTAGAAATTGCTACCGGCTTGCTCTCCCAACAAGACCTACGCCGCCGTCAAGTCTCCGTCAATGTCAAAGTCATTGACATTAACCTTGATGCTGAAGAATTTTCTAACAGTAGTTTTTCCTTTGGTTCCGGGGATTCTTTCTTCGTGGTTAATGGCGGTCGAGGCATCGCCAACTTTGGACGCTTAAGACCACCTACAGCCGATCAAGCCCGCACTAATCAGTTTGGTCGTCCCGTTGTCGCCAACCCCCTTGCGGGCAACACTCCCTTTATCAACCCCAATGGAACCCAACTGGTGCGCGACCCCGCCACCGGCCAACTGGTCCCCTCAGGGCAAAACCGACCCGGTTCTGTTTTCGCCCCTGGTGGCTCGCCCACGACTCCAGGAATCACCGGCTTTGACCAATCTGCCCCTGGGATTCCTGGTACTGCTGGTCGTCAGGTATCCCCTGCTTCTGGAACACCACCCTTGTACTATGACCGTAATGGGATTCCTCGCAGTTTGAACGAACTCACCGTTGGGGGAGGCGCATTCCAACCCTTAGTCGATCAAACCAATAATCTAGTTACTGCTCCCACCGCTGGCACTCAAGCCCCTCGATTTTTTGATAACACAGGTCAACCTAGACTCTTGAGTGAGCTGCAACTTGGTGGAGGGCAAATTCCAGCCCTCACCACTCCTAACGGTTCTCTCATTTCTGCTGGAACCGGAGCAGATCCCGCGCCTCGGTTCTTTGATGCCACAGGTCAACCGAGACTCTTTAATGACTTGACTATTGGTGGAGGGCAATTTCAGCCCTTACGCAGTCCTGACGGAAATGTCGTCACAGCCGGTGTTGGGGCACAGTTCTTCTTAGATTCCACAGGTACACCTCGACTGTTGAGTGAATTAAATGTCCCTGGGGTTTCCAATGGCCCCTTACAACCGTTGCGAGACGCTTCAGGTAACTTAACTCTAGCAGGAGACCAATCACCAGTGTTTTTTGATGTGAATGGTGTTCCCAGAAACTTTAACGATCTGACCATTGGAGGAGGAGTCTTTCAACCTCTTCTCGATCCAGAAAGTGATTTAGTCGAAGTTACCCAAGGTGCATCTGCCCCTCAATTCTTTGATGCAGCAGGAACCCCCCGCCTATTAAGTCAAATTCTAGATGGTACATTTCAACCCTTAATTAATGGCCAAGATTTAGTCTCAGCGACTCAAGCCATTGCTCCTCAATTCTTTGATGCCAATGGCGTTCCCCGACTACTGAGTCAACTTGTCCCAGGCGGCGGAAACATTCCTGCCTTAACTAACCCCACTGGAGAACTTATTTCTGCTGCCACCGGAGCAGCGGTTAACGGCTTACCCGCTATTATTGGCCAAGCCGCCCAACTCACCTACCAACTGCCACAAGTTTTCCAATATCCCAACCAGTTCCTAGCGCAACTGGAAGCGAATATTGAAGAAGGAACTGCTAAGATCCTTACTGACCCAACTCTTACCATTCAAGAAGGGGAAACTTCAACTATTAACCTCACAGACCGCATCCCTGTTAACGTGGAACAAGAAACGACTATTAATGCCAATACTACCACCACCACAGTTAACACTGAGTTTGAAGATGTAGGTCTATTAATGCCAATTGTCGTAGATCGAATTGATGATAATGGCTTTATTACCATGACCATTAATCCTCGTATCTCTACCCCAACAGGCACTTTTAATATCCTTATAGATGGACTGCAACAACAAGTAGCATTGGTTTCGAGACGAGAGTTAAGTTCGGGTAAAATTCGTCTGCGCGATGGTCAAACCCTTTTGATTGCTGGAGTCATTCAAGACCAAGAACGAGAAACTGTTTCTAAACTACCCATTCTTGGAGACCTACCCATTATCGGCCGCATGTTCCGTCGAACGGAAAAGAACTCTGAGCGTGCAGAAGTGGTGATTGTGGTTACTCCCAATATCATCCAAGATGTAGAAGATGCAAACTGGGGATATGGCTACGCCCCCAGCCCCAACGTCCAGCAACAACTTCGTAACCGAGGCTTCCGCTATCCTGGCAGATAACTACAGGGAATAGGGAATAAGGAATAGGAAACAGCCCCTTCCCTTATCTCCCTACCCCTCCAACCCATGCCCAACCATGAACCAACCCACAGTCATCGGCATCGATATCGGCGGAACCGGCATAAAACTGGGCCGGTTTACTCAAGATGGCAGTTGCCAAAACACTCTCACCATTGCCACCCCCCAACCCGCAACGCCAGAAGCCGTCCTTACTGCTCTACTCCAAACTCTTGCCGAACTTGACCCAGAGCAAACCGCCTTAGGCTTGGGAGTTGGAGTCCCCGGCCCCGTAGACGAAAGTGATAAAATTGCTCGCATTGCCATCAACCTATGTGACTGGCAAGATGTACCCCTAGCCTCGTGGTTAGAAGGCAAAACGGGTAAACCCACTGTCCTCGCTAATGACGCAAACTGTGCTGGATTAGGTGAATCCTGGATTGGAGCCGGCCGCAACTTCCAAGACCTGATCTTGCTCACCCTCGGAACCGGAGTTGGGGGAGCTATCATCATAAATGGAAAATTATTTACCGGTCGTCATGGCGCAGCCGGAGAACTGGGCTTAATCACCATTGACCTCTACGGCCATCCTTGCAACAGTGGTAACCGAGGCTCCTTAGAACAACAAGTGTCTATTCCTGCTATCCGCCGTCAAGGGCATCTTGAACCTCAAGAACTTGGCCACCTTGCCGAAAGTGGGAACCGACAAGCCTTAGATTTTTGGGAAAACTACGGTCACCGTTTAGGGGCAGGAATCGCCAATTTGATCTATATTTTAACCCCAGAAGCAGTTATTCTTGGTGGTGGAATTAGTCAAAGTGCCCCTTACTTCCTCCCTGCTACCCTAGCAGAAATTGAACAGCGGGTTCTACCGACTTCGCGCGAAGGACTCCAGGTTTTAGTCGCTGAATTAGGCAATCAAGCGGGAATGGTGGGCGCAGCTAAACTAGCCTGGCAACATTATACAGCGCTTTGCGCTGGGGAATAGGGAATAGGGAATAGGGTTGTGGTACATGGAGAGAGAGGATTCAAGCTTGTGTTTCATAACGCAAGCAAAGTGCTGTATGAGTCATGAGTAGGGGCAAAAAAATGTGCCCCTACAACGCCTTTCTCACAGTTATTTAAATCTACTCTAAGTATTAGAACTCTTGCCTGATTGAGCAGACAATGAATCGTAATCCAAAAATCCTGGATTCTGATGTCTATTTCCTATTGCCTGACTTATGCAAGAAGTCTATTCATTAGGACTGACCAATGGCAAAACTCGAGTAACCTAACTCACTCACTGCGTGCCAACTAAAAATATCTGCTTGGAACTGTTTCCAAGAGTCATAAACTTCCTTAAAAGAAGGCTCTTCACTGGCTTGTTGTGCAAGCAACTCCTGAGTTGCTTGGCGACAAGCAGTTAAAATTTCTGGGCTGAAGGGTTGTAATTGGGTTCCCCGATCTTTAAGCCGTTTGAGAGCTTGGGGATTGAGGGTATCATAGCGAGCTAAACAATGAATATTGGCATCAGCCGCCGCACTCCTGAGAACATCCTGATATTCTTTGGGCAATTGATTCCACTGGTCTATATTCACCTGTAACTCAAAGGTCGAACCGGGTTCCCACCAACCGGGATAATAATAATATTGGGCGGCCTTATTCAAGCCCAATTTTTCATCATCATAGGGGCCAACCCATTCGGCTGCATCAATAGCCCCCCGCTCTAAAGCGAGGAAGATTTCTCCTCCAGGTAATACCTGTACATTAACCCCTAAACTGGCTAGGACTTTACCCCCAAATCCAGGGATTCTCATTTTCAAACCGTTTAAGTCGGCGACGGTATTCACCTGACGCTTAAACCAGCCGCCCATTTGTACGCCACTATTGCCGGCAGGAAAGGCAATTACATTAAAATCTGTATAGAGCTTATTCATCATTTCTTGACCACCACCATAGTAGAGCCAAGCATTTTGCTGTTGGGCATTGAGGCCAAAGGGAACGGTGGTTCCAAATACGAGGGCTGGATTTTTACCGATGTAGTAATAACTGGCACTATGGCCACATTCAACGGTTCCCGCTTGCACGGCATCCAAGACTTGCAGTCCAGGGACAATTTCTCCACCAGCAAAGACTTCGATAATAAATCGCCCATCGGTCATGGCTTCGACTTTATCGGCAACCATTTTAGCTGACCCATAGAGGGTATCGAGGGAGGTTGGCCAACTGGTGGCCATTTTCCAGCGGATATTAGGGAGGGCGCTATTGGTGGGACGGGTGCTAGTGTTTTGTGAAGTGGTGGTTTGGGCACTACAGGCTGCTAGGGCTAAGGTAGTAGCTGCTCCTGTTGTGGTATAGGCTAACAATTTACGGCGTTTCATAGGTTAAGTTCATATTAAAAAGCAGATTGAAGAGTCAATCATACCTCTGAAACTGGGTCACTACAATAGAAGTGTTGAGGTGGTTTCACTTAATGAGGGTTAATCTAGAGTTCTGAGACTCTCGAGAAAGTCTTGGACAACTTCTTGGGGGTTATTTTGGCATTGTTCGATGACGTAGGAGTCAATGAGAACAATGCCAGATTGCTGTAGCAGGCGATCGCGCTTAAGATCGAGAGTGCAGGATTGTTCTTCAATTTGAAGAATGCCACATTTACCACCATCGATGACCAGAAAATAAGGTTGAGACTCTGGTTTTCCCTCTAAAATGGTTCGCACATGGGGATAAAACAAGACCTTTTGTTGATGTAGGGCTTGGGCAATGTCTAATTCGACTTGGGAAAAAAACTGTAATCCTTGCCACTGATAGGGGCTGATTTCTGATTCATTTAACGATTGCTCTAAGCCTTCTGCATGAACCAAATGGGTATCGGTTAAATTCGTTGCACTCAAATCTGAACCCCGAAAAATAGCATAGGCGGCATTACAACGGCCTAAATTGGTCTGATTTAAATTCGTGTCACTTAAATCGGCTTTAATGAGATTGGCCCCACTCACATTGGCTCGACTTAAATCTGCGCCACTTAAATTAGCCCCACTTAAATTGGCCTGAGCTAAAGAAGCTTGAAGCAAACACGTTCCATTCAAATCTGCTTGTACTAAATTAGCAAAAATCAGATTGGCCCCACTCAAATCTGCATGGCTGAGATTAATATTAAATAAAGAAGCGCTACTCAGATTGGCTAACGTTAAATTCGAGCCACTGAGCAACGCCAAAAACAAATTAGCGCAACTTAAATCTGCATAAGAAAGATTAGTGTGGCTAAGATTAGCATGGGAAAAATTCACATAAAATAAATTGGCACGGGTCAGATTACTCTGACTTAAATCAATGCCACTTAAATCGGTGTAACTGAGATCAATCCCAGCTAAATCAAGACCTCGAAAATCCCGTTGCCCGCCACGATAAAGGTCTAAAAGGGTTTGTTTATCCATGGATAAGCACCCAAACTTTTCAGATGATGTACGCACGATCGACTCTAGTTTAGAGTTTAACTTTGGGTTTGTTGGGCTAGCACTTCTAGCGCAGCTTGATATTGGGAGTCAGAAGCGGTGGCGATTTGATGACGGGCGATCGCCTGGGCAGGAACGATTCGATCGGGTTCAATGCCTAACTGATTAATATCATGATGATCGGGGGTTTCATACTTGGCAATGGTTACGGCTAACCCAGAGCCATCTGATAAATCAAACAGGGATTGAATTAATCCCTTACCAAACGTCTTTTCTCCCAGTAATTGAGCGCGATGGTTATCCTGGAGTGCCCCCGCTAGAATTTCACTAGCACTGGCTGTTCCATGATTGACCAAAACTACCAGCGGATCGTTGGTTAGTGCGCCTCCAGTCGCCTCAAAGCTCTCCAAAACCCCTTGACGGTTGACCACATAAACAATCGTACCCCGATCGATCCATTGGCGAGCAATTTCAATGCCAGCGGTTAATAATCCGCCTGGATTATTGCGTAAATCCAGAATATATGCTGCGGCTCCTTGCTCTTCTAAATGAGCGATCGCCTGGCTCAGTTCTTGGGAGGCATAGGCATTAAACTGGGTTAAGCGCAGATAGCCAATCGGAATGGAGCCAGAGTCAGACTCAAGCGATCGCAGGTCCGAAATCACGGGATTGAGCGTAATACGATCGCGGGTAATCTCCACCCTGTGCTGTTCTGTGCGGTCTCGTTCAATGGTTAAGGTGACTACTGTTCCAGTCGGTCCCCGCATCCGGTTAGCTGCCTCTTCAATGGTTAACTCGCGAGTCGGAATACCATCAATAGCCATAATGCGATCGCGCGGTTGAAGTCCTGCGGTTTCTGCTGGCGATCCGGCGATCGGTGCAATCACCGTCAGCAGACCGGTTTGAGCATCTAAAGCAATCTGCAGTCCCACCCCACTCAACTCTCCTGAAGTCGTCACCTGCAAGCTGCGATAGGACTGGGGAGGCAAAAAGCGGGTAAAAGGATCGCCCAAACTCTTCAGCATTTGGTCAATGGCCACATAGGTCTCTTCGCGACTCTTGAGCGGCTTTTTCAGGGCTTTCTGGCGCACAAACCACCAATTTTGATGATTAAAGGTCTCATCTAAATAAGACCGATTCACAATGCGCCACACCTCGTTGTAGAGCTTCTGTTCCTGTGTCAGAGCATAGGCTGGAGAGATCCAACCCCCAAGGGCGATCGCCACATACAACACCAAAAAACACGCCACCCAAAAAATTCGCTTTACCATCACCTGTTTTATCATTACTTTGGCTATGTTACATTTCTATAAGAGCGCATTAATCTTTCATAGGATCGTTAACCGCATGTTTACCAAGCAGGTAAGAGAGTCAAAAACCTTTCAATGGTTTCAAGAACGTCTGGAGATCCAAGGCATCTCCGACGACATCACCAGTAAATACGTCCCTCCTCACGTTAATATCTTCTACTGTCTCGGTGGAATTACCCTCGTGTGCTTCCTCATCCAGTTTGCCACTGGATTCGCCATGACCTTCTACTACAAACCCACGGTAGCTGAAGCCTTCACCTCCATTCAATACATCATGAATGAAGTCAGCTTTGGATGGTTAATCCGCTCCATCCACCGTTGGTCTGCCAGTATGATGGTACTGATGATGATTCTGCACATCTTCCGAGTGTACCTTACCGGAGGCTTCAAAAAACCCCGCGAGCTAACTTGGGTTACCGGAGTTGTTCTAGCGGTCATCACCGTAACCTTCGGAGTTACCGGGTATTCTCTGCCTTGGGATCAGGTCGGATATTGGGCCGTTAAAATTGTAAGTGGCGTTCCTGCTGCTGTTCCTGTGGTTGGAGACCTTGTAGTTGAACTAATGCGAGGCGGTGAAAGTGTAGGTCAAGCCACCTTAACCCGCTTCTATAGCCTACACATCTTCGTCCTTCCTTGGTCGATCGCCGTCTTTATGTTGGCTCACTTCTTAATGATTCGTAAGCAAGGAATCTCTGGCCCCTTGTAAAGTGCGTAGCGTTAGGAAATAGGGAGATAAATCCCGACTGCTTCACTGCCGACTCCCTCTATATAATTGTTCCATTCATTATATTGATTGAACCATGTCCATTCAAAAGCCACCGGCCTTATCCGATCCCAAACTCCGGGAAAAACTCGCCCAAGGCATGGGCCATAATTACTATGGTGAACCTGCCTGGCCCAATGACCTGTTGTATACTTTCCCGGTCGTAATTGTGGGAACCCTCGGCTGCATCGTTGCCCTAGCGGTACTCGATCCTGCCTTTATCGGCGAACCTGCCGATCCCTTTGCCACTCCTCTGGAAATTCTGCCAGAGTGGTACTTCTATCCTGTATTCCAAATTCTGAGAACAGTTCCCAATAAACTGTTGGGCGTTCTGATGATGGCTTCCATTCCCCTAGGCTTAATCCTGGTTCCTTTTATCGAAAATGTGAACAAATTCCAAAATCCTTTCCGCCGTCCCGTCGCGACTGCGGTTTTCTTGTTTGGAACCCTGGTTACTCTCTGGTTAGGTATTGGAGCGGCTTTACCCATCGATAAATCTCTGACCTTGGGATTATTCTAAAGAGCGCTGGTAATGGGTAATCGGAAGTTCAACCCCTGTTAAGACCCAAACAGCATTGCTATAGAGCAGATTAGAATCATAATTTTCTAAGCACCGGTAAGGGAGGCGATCGCTCGATCTTTAGCTCTCCTGCCGGTGCTTATATCAATTAAAAAATAAATCGCTGGTTCATTCAATCACTCTATTATGGGAATTCAACTTAATTCGGGTTGGGACTTGGCAGTCGAGAACCGTAACGGTCAACTCACTCTTGTCGTAGAAGTCAAACGCAAAACCCATACCTCTCCTCAGTGGGTAGCACAATTGCGCCGCAATATTTTTGCCCATGGTACATTTCCGAAAGCTCCATACTTTCTAATGGTTTTTCCCGATCGATTTTACCTATGGTCGCTTATCAGGAGGAGAGCGAACCCACCTACACCATTAAGGCCACTCCTATAATGTCGCGAGCGCTTATTGCAGATTAAAGACTTCGATCTCTGTGATATTATTGATAAACTAAGAACATTCATACTGTCATACTGTAGAATGATCCCCAAGTTTGATCATGAGTATCGTTTTGTGCTCTCTACAATCTTCAAGTAAAATTAAGCTTATCTTTCCTAACTCAGAATGGGGAACCGTTTCAAGACCCAGAGGAGGAGGTGGTGAAGCGAGATCAGATGCAGCAAGAGTGCGATCCCGCATGGGCTAAACCACGCATTTGCTAAACTCAGAGAACTCAGTATCGATCCTAATCAATTTTAAATGGAACAGTAACAAAACAAGAGGAGGGGGAGATGTTCAGAAAAATTCAGCACTGGTTAGAGCAACTTTGGCAGTGGTTCAAGGGTTTATGGTCTTCGTCCCCTAGCTCCTTAGCCGATACCGCTACGACTTGGCCAACCGATACGGACTATGAAATGCGGTTTATGTCTTTTCTAGAGGGAATTCATCAAGGGAAAAGCCAAGTTCTCAAAGACTGGGAAAACCTACAGCAGGAGTATTCAGAAGATCAATGGATAGCCTGGTTAAAACGCTTTGGCCAGAAGGTCACCCAAAATTCAGAACCCAATGAAAAATTGGCAGAGCGCCTGATCCGGTTAGGGGAAGTGGGTTGTGGTGAATTGGGAGAAGTAGCGAAAGAGATTGGCGAACAGCTACACCCACCCATTTCTTTAGATGAGGATAATCCTCAAGTTTGGTTCGATCGCGGTAAACAATTACTCGATGAAGAGGATCAAAAAGCCCTAGAAGCCTTCGATCGCACTCTGGAACTTGACCCTAATCATTATCGCGCTGCCATTAATCGCGGAAATGCGCTGATGAACTTAGGCCAACATCAAGAGGCAATTTTAGCCTATGACCATGCCCTAGAATTAAACCCGGATGCCGATCTAGCTTGGGCCAATCGCGGTAATGTATTCTTTGATCTCGAAGACTATGAACAAGCGATCGCCAATTGGGACAGAGCAATAGAACTCAATCCAAAAGATCTCGAAACTTGGCATAATAAAGGGATTGTTTTAGGGGTCAAACTCAATCGGTTTGAAGAGGCGCTCGCTTGTTTTGACCAAACCCTGGCACTGCAAGCTGATGATGTACAAGCCTGGTTTCATCGAGGTATTGTCTTAGCCGCTCTAAATCGATGGGAAGATGCTCTAGAGAGTTGGAACCAAGTCACCGATCTGCAACCCGATTTTCAGGATGCTTGGATTAACAAAGGGGTCGCTCTGCAAAAATTAGGTCGCTATGCAGAAGCGATCGCAGCCAATCAACGGGCCATTAATCCCAGCTAATCCCTAGGGATTTTGATAAAATGCCCGTATTTACCAGTAAGTTTGCGGCTTTACTGGAAAATCACCCTAATTGCAGCCCCATCTCCATGAATGACTCGGTATTAGATGTTTGTAACCTCACTGTTCAATTCCAAACGGATGAGAAAGTGATTCAAGCGGTCGATCGGATTACTTTCTCGGTTAAACGAGGACAAACCCTAGGCATTGTGGGAGAATCTGGCTCGGGAAAATCGGTGACTTCCCTAGCCATTATGGATCTGGTTCCTCAACCTCCAGGAAATATAGCGAGTGGAGAAATTTGGTTTCATCCCCCTGAACAGGATCGCCTGAATTTACGCGACCTTTCTCCACAAAAGATGCAACAGTATCGAGGGAGTCAAATCTCGATGATTTTTCAGGAACCGATGAGTTCCTTAAATCCGGTGTATACCATTGGATTTCAATTGGTTGAAGCGCTACGATTTCATCAATCAATTTCCCCTTCAGAAGCAAGACGACAGGCGATCGCCCTCTTGCAAGAAGTGCAATTACTACCCAAGGATGAAATTTTACAACAACAGATATCAGAGGAATTTCCAGAAGTAACGAGCGATCGCCAACAGCAATCTTCGATCAATCGTCAAAAACAAGCCATCCTCGATCGCTATCCCCATGAACTCTCTGGCGGCCAACTGCAACGGGTCATGATTGCCATGGCCATTTCTTGCAATCCTACCCTCCTGATTGCCGATGAACCAACCACAGCCTTAGATGTGACCGTGCAAGCGACCATCCTGAATCTGTTGCGCGATTTGCAAAAAGCCAGGGGCATGTCCCTGATTTTTATTACCCATGACTTGGGCGTTATTGCTGAAATTGCCGATAGCGTCGTGGTCATGTATCAAGGAAAAATCGTGGAATCTGGCTCAGTTCTCGATATTTTTTCCCGTCCTCAACATCCCTACACCCAAGGCCTGTTAGCCTGTCGCCCCCAACCCGATTTACACTTAAAATATTTGCCCACAGTAGCCGATTTTCTCGAACAAGAATCTATAGTTACTTTAGACAAAACGGCCGAAGTTCAACCCCAAGATATCGAAGAGCGCCTAGAAAAACTCTATGAACAATCTCCTCTAATGGTGGTGAAAGACTTAAAGGTAGGTTTTCCCAGTAAAGGGATTTGGGGACAAACTCAGCGCTACACCATGGCCGTCAATGGAGTATCCTTTCAAGTCTATCCAGGGGAAACATTGGGATTGGTGGGAGAATCAGGTTGTGGTAAAACCACCTTAGCACGGACACTCCTCCAGTTGGTTCCCTCCATGGGTGGCATGATTGCCTTTGAAGGCGAACAACTGCAAACTTTAAGTATCAAGGCCTTGCGTTATTTTCGCCGACAGATGCAGATTGTGTTTCAAGACCCCTATAGCTCTCTAGATCCGAGGATGTCCATTGGTGATGCAGTCATGGAACCGTTGGTGATTCATCAGGAATTAGAATCTGGATCTGAACGACGCGACCGCGTACGTTATCTTCTAGAAAGAGTCGGTCTCGATCCGAGTTGGATGAGCCGCTATCCCCATGAGTTTTCCGGAGGACAGCGCCAACGAGTCTGTATTGCCCGCGCTCTGGCTCTGAATCCTAAGTTTATTATTTGTGATGAGTCCGTGTCTGCGTTGGATGTGTCGGTGCAAGCTCAGGTTTTGAACCTATTGAAAGAGCTACAAGAAGAGTTTAAGTTGACCTATATTTTCATTTCCCATGATTTGAGTGTGGTCAAGTTTATGAGCGATCGCATCATGGTCATGAATCGCGGTAAAGTAGAAGAAATTGGCTTCTCCGAGCAGATTTACAACTATCCCACCCAAGAATACACCCGCCAACTGATTGCGGCCATTCCCACAGGGACATTAGAGGAAATTAAACAGCGTCAGAGACAACCTCGTTAACTCCACTCTCCTTGCTTTATGAAGCACGTTCCGATATCCCCAAACCCCATTAAAAAAGCAGGGGGATTTTCCCTATTCCCTAGCGCGAAGCGCTACAACCCATGAGTGTTGCGCGTACCATTTGTCTGGGTTTTTTAGCCGTCATTGCGATCGGTACAGTATTGTTAATGTTACCGTTTGCCATTACCCCAGAAGGATTCGCCACCATTAACGGGCCCCTGGATTATGTGATGAAGGCCCTATTTACTGCCACCTCCTCCGTCTGCGTCACCGGATTATCCATCGTCGATGTCGGTCAATTCTATTCCTTTTGGGGGCAGTTGTTCCTATGCTTACTCTTTCAAGTCGGTGGTTTAGGCTACATGACTGCCACCACCTTTTTACTGCTCCTGTTGGGACGACAATTAGGATTGAGAGATAAACTCGCCATTCAACAATCCCTGGATACTCAAGGTATGGAAGGAGTAGGTCAGTTGGTGCGATCGATTATTGGCATGACCTTAATTTTTGAGATTACCGGAATTTTCTTATTAATCAGGGTGTTTCAACCTGATTATGGCAATGCTCAAGGACTATGGTTCGCCATTTTCCACAGCATTAGCGCCTTCAACAATGCCGGATTTAGCTTATTTAGTGATAGTCTCTCGTCCTACGCTACTTCCACCCCATTAGTGGCGATCGTTACCGCCTTAATTATTATTGGGGGCATTGGCTATCAAGTCATAATGGAACTCTACACTTGGTTTTATCGGCGCGTAGTTAAACGCAATCAAGGATTTACTTTTTCTCTCCATTTTAAGATTGTTACCAGCACCAATATCGTCCTTTTTGTTCTTGGTTTCTTAGCATTTTTGCAGACGGAATTTTCTAATCCGGCAACCTTAGAATCGCTGAATTTATGGCAAAAATGTTTAGCAGCTTGGTTCCAATCTGTGACAACGAGAACTGCTGGATTTAATAGCATTGATATTGGTAAAATGACCACCACCTCCTTATTTATTACCATTCCCTTAATGTTCATTGGCGCTAGTCCAGGCAGTACCGGGGGAGGAATTAAAACCACAACCTTTAGAATTTTGCTCAGTGCCACCAGAGCCGCGTTGCAAGAGCGAGAGGAAGTCCTATGTTATAAACGGCAAATTCCCAATCTTTTACTCATTAAGGCCGTAGGAGTAATTATTGCATCTCTATTTGTAATTATTTGCGGCACGGTTTTAGTGAGCATAAGTTCTGTAAAAATCGAGTTTTTAGCCATCTTTTTTGAGGTAGTTTCTGCCTTTAGCACCGTCGGTTTATCCACGGGAATTACGGATAGTTTGTCTCAATTTTCTAAGCTAGTGATTATCTTGATTATGTATATCGGTAGAGTTGGTATTTTATTGCTCATGGCTGCATTTTATCAAAATACCAAGCCCAAGGTTATTCGTTATTCTGAAGAGGATTTATTAATTGGATGACTAGCTTCTGGAAGTAATATCAAGTCCGTTGGATCAGTTATAATATGTCATTGCGAACGGAACGCAGTGGAGTGAAGCAATCTCTTTTAGCTCGGTAGTTTTAGCGATTGCTTTCCTCCGGTCGCAATGACAAGTGTTTAACCGGACTTGATATAAGAAAAGGGGAGAAAATATCTAAGGAGTTGATATTATAGTGAATTCGATGAACAGTGTCTCATTATTAATGGAATTCACTATTACTCCCCACGAAACCATGTTAAAGTTTCTAATAGTCCATCTGAGAGCGATCGCTCGAAGGAAAAGCCAGTACCGAGTAATTTTTTATTGCAACCAATCCAGTGGATGGGATCGCCGCTTCTACGATCGCCCGTAAACACAATGCGATCGGGATTGCGATCGGCTAAGGTAACGATTAGGATGGCTAGGTCGCGGATAGTCATTCCTTTAGCAGAGCAAACATTGAATATTGGCGCACCGATTTCGGCTCTGTCTGCCAACCATAGCAGCGCGCGAGCGGCATCCTTGACATGAACGAAATCGCGCATTTCGCCCCCATCTCCAAACAGCTCTATCGGCTTGTCAGAAAGTAGAGTTTTACACAGAATATCAAATATAACTTGTTTTTTTTGCCTCGGCCCGTAGAGAGAAAAGATCCGGGCGATCGCGCTTTGAAAGCCGTAGCACTGGGAAAAGACATGAATGTATTCCTCGGCAGCCAACTTGCTTGCGCCGTAAGGAGAAATCGGTCGAGTCGCTGTCTCTTCGTCAATGGGAACTTGTCGGGGTTCCCCATAGACGGCTGCCGTTGAAGCATAGACCAAGCGACCGGAAAATCCACTGCTGCGGAGGGCTTCAAGCAGGTTAAAGGTTACTACCAAATTTTGGTTAAAATCCAGAGCTGGAGTTTTGACGGAATGGGCAGAATAATCTCTTTGCCATCAAGCACTAAATATTTGGCAATCTCATCCACTTTTAGCAGATAAGCTCCTGGTTGGATTTGACTGAACCAGTCCTCATAGACCGGTTCTATGAGGCGATCGCTCACAGGGCCGACAGAAATGCGGACATCAAAATCCGAGTCATTGCCAGAGTAGGGGCGCAATTCAGGACAGACTAGCTCAGAAGCAATATTCAAGCCACAAGCCGTATATCGATAGAGAGTGTTAAATTCTTTCATAGCAATCCGCTCGTTGAATGTGATGGCTTAGAAACCCGGTTTTTTCAAAAAACCGGGTTTCTAGTTCCGGTAATATCTGCGCTATCCATTTTTACCTACCTCTCCATTTTCTTGGGTTCTCCAGGACTTTTACCATACCGAAAGGAAGTTTATGTCTGTCCAAAATGCTTTACAATTTATCCAACACTTGCGGGCAGATGACAAGCTAAAAAAGTCACTCTTAGCCCTCAATCAAACTCCTAGCTTAGAATGCTTTGTTAACCTGGGTTCTAACGTTGGACTGAGCTTCACAGTAGCCCAACTGGAAACAGCGCACAAGCATGATTGGGCGATGCGTGGGTTACTGTATTCAAAAGACGACGGGTAATGATTTCAAACCGCGTGCTAGAAAAGTATCTTCCCATTCAAGGGATTCGGTTGCTATGGATAATTCAGGCAAGCGGTTTACCAGCGTACCCACGGCAATTTCTGCCAATAATTTACCCAAATGCCTCCCCAGACAAATATGAATTCCTCGACCGAAAGAAAGATAGGGATTGGGTTGGCGCTGAATATCAAACTTCTCTGGGTTGGGAAACTTGGCAGGGTCTCGATTACCAGCAGCTAACATGCAATTGACGATTTCACCCCGATGAATGGTTGTATTTGAGAGTTGAATATCGGACAGTGCCGTGCGCGAGACGACTTGAAACGGGCCTTCATAGCGCAAAACTTCAGATATAGTCGTTTCTATTAAAGACGGATTTGCTTGTAGCTGTCTTAGCTGCTGGGGATGATCGAGCAAAGTTAAGATGCTGTTGCCAATTAAATGCTTAGTTGTTGAATCTCCAGCAAAAAATAGGAGGATGCAATTGGCAATCAGTTCTTCTTCGCTCAATTGACCCTCAGCTTGTGCTTGAACTAGGGTGCTAATTAGATTCTCTTGCGGTTGGCGATCGCTGTAGTGTTTAGCAATTAAGCTGCGGAAATATTGGGCCAAACCAGCGATCGCCAGCAAACCTTTCTCGTTAGCGATCACATTTGTGTCCAAGTCTCCGACTGCGGACAAACCTTCTGACCATTGCTTAAAGCGCGGATGCCATTCTGATTTTGGAATTCCCAATATCTCGCAATTTACATCAAGGGTAAGCGGATAAGCGAAATCGTGGATAATATCCATTGTCCTCTGCTCTTTCACCCGCTCAATGAGGTCGTCAACTTTCTCCTGAATGCGCGATCGCCATATTTTAATTCGCGCTGGACTGAAAGGAGCCACTAACCATTGACGGATTCTCGTATGATCTGGCGGATTGCGAAGCACCAACCACAGCGCCATCAGTCTTTGGCTATCCTGACGCAAAGACAAAAAAGGGTGAATTGCTTCTTGGTTAGCAGTTGTTAGTCCTGCTAGTCCCGACTCCGCTCTCCCAAAGCTAGGGCTTGTCAGAGCTTCCACAATATCAGCGTAGCGCGTCAGCACCCAATCTTTTGGTTCGGGTCGATAGTAGATAGGATGATGAGTTCGCAGGTAATCATAGGTAGGATAGGGGTTGGCGCGAAACTCTGGCGATCGCGGATTAAAGGGTAAAGGCATTTTTTCACTCATCTTTTATTTTTCAATAGTCGTTTATCAAATTATGTATTCTTTCTTCTCGAACCAAAGATACCCAATCTATTTCAGGTAATCGTTCTTGAGTTTTAATCACGAAAAGACCATCAACACAAATAAATGGACTTTCATCTGTATGGGGGTCTGTTGCTGAGGTCAGAGACCCAGATTGGAGCAGGTGCAGAAAGTTTAGTAACTGCAAGGCGATCTCTTCTGGGGCTTGCTCAATTTCGTGAATGAGTTGTTCTTTGATAGTCATAGATTTATAGATTTCTTCCTCAATCTGCCACAATGTCGATTAGGGGAAATGACTGGCACCAGCCCACTGGATCTCGCAGTGCTGTATCTACAAGAGAACGAAGGATAGCGAGCTGTCCGGGAGGCTGGAGATCGCCATAAACGCGATCTAGATTTTCTTTCCACAGTGAGATCGTCCGCAATGATTGAAATCGCTTGTTTTTCATAGATTCAATTCGCCAGCCAGCTTGCTCGAGATATTGGGTCAATTCTGAAACTGTACAAAGTTCCATTGATTCGCCAAAAGTCGTCCTTTCTCCCCAATAGTTATCTGTAATACAGTTGACTGAAAGGAGCAGGCGTGGGGCTAACGATCGCAGCCGCTCCAGCAGTCTCGCTTTGTTTCTGATATGAGACATCATTTCCAGGGAAAATATTAGATCGTATTGCCCTCTGATTTCCTCTGTTTCTAGCTCCAAGTCTTGCTGCCAAACATTTAAACCCAGGCTCTGGCAATACTCGACTTGGGTTCTACTCAATGATATTGCGGTTACGGAGCAATTGCGATCGCTAATTAGCATTTTGGCGGGCCCTCCCCAACCACAGCCGATCTCTAAAACCTGTGTGCCAGTAGGGATATAAGGATAAAAATTTCTCACGGTTTGCCTTAAACCGGTTTCTAAATCTTCGGAGCCGCGAAAATAGCCAAAATGGTAATGTAGATCTCCACCAATAATTTCTTTCCATTCAGCAACCGATTCGGCAGAATAAAACCGATCTAAATCGCAATTTGTTTCAGAACTGCTATTCATTGTTTGCTTTTCCCAGATAACCACTGATGTTCAAACCACAGATAAGCTTTAGCTTCTAAGGAATCTGGCGATCGCCAAACCACCTTAATATGACTTAAGCGGCGATCGAATATCGTAAAACGATCCCTAGGCTGCAAAAGAGAAGCGGCAATTAAGTCACTCGGCCAAGATACTTTAGCATTTAGAGGATTCGTTTGACCTGGCCAGCTTAATAAAGCCTCTTGTTTTTCAGGCAAGCATAACCCTCGTTCTACTAAATAATCTAAGAAAATAGCCCAACGGGTTTCGTCTGGAGGCTGTTGGACGAGAATACATTCTAAGCCAATTTGGGGATAAACGATCTGACCGACATCCAAGCATACCGTTAGGCGATCGACTAACCCGAATAATTGTATCATCAAAGCTTCTAGTTCCTTTGTTTGCTCCTGCCAGCCAATCTCTTGCAAATAGGGAATTAACAAATCGGGTTGCAAACGTTTAACATTAACTCGCAAAGCGGGTGAGTTTCGAGAGAGCATCACACCAATATGACTGATAAATACTCCATTGGGGCAAGCTCGAAAGCACTGTTCCAAATTATCTTGCCACTCGTGCCAACCCGAAGAACCTAGAAGTAAATCCAGAGATTGGGTAGCAATAGCATAGGTTTCAATGGCTGGGGATACCTCTTGCGGCAACCCGAAGAAAATAGAAGGGAGGGGCAGAAAAACTGAGGAGTCGTCAATATCGTACTCTAACCAAATGTCTCCAATGGCATGAAGGGATAATTGCCATTGTGCCAGAAAATCTTGCAGTTGCAGCCACCCCGCATGAGTGACTCCATCCTCTGAAGTAACAGCAGATATCTGTTCTTGCAACAACGCTAACTCATTCTCGTTGGGTACAATGCACTGCTGGAAATCGACTTGAGCAGTGTTGAAATTGAGGCGACATTCAAAACCACCTCGCAGAATGGGAGCGAGACGATCTGCTAATCCTTTTAATCCCAAAACTCGATCGGGTGCAACTAATTTGGGCACTAGATCGGGTAAAAGTAGCTCAATGGACTCTGCTAAAGTTGAGGGCATGGCTACAGCTAGACATCTTTTTCCAGAGGTGGGATTTTATCGCTGGAAATGGTAACAACTTTTCCATCTTGCCAAATACTAATGGATTCGCCCAGTTTGCGATGTCTCTCGATCGCCTCGGCAATCGCTTCTTTTATACCAGCATAAATTTTTTGATGCAGTGGCGAAAGGGGGGGATTTTTAGGATTCATCTATATCTCCAGTAATTGAGTTCCATATTTCGGATGGAATGACCTCATTTCGTTTCTAGTAAATTCCTTGCTCTCTGTCGTCGTTCAACATTAATTGGACTATTGCGAATATCAGCTTCGGCAAGGGCGATCGCTTCATCTAATAGCATATTAAGATCGTCAAACATTAGACACACTTCTCGCCAGCGAGCAATAGACCTTGTTCTTGTTTCCGGATCGGGGATTTGGGGTTGGCTATTCATGGCAGATTCCAATTCCTTTTTGTTTCTTGGATAGTTGCTTCTATAGCATCTGCTGTTGCTTCTGCTATTTCTATAGATTGCTCCAATAACTTCAGAGTAGCAGAATTAGCTATTGGTTGAGATTCGGCAACTAACAGTAGTAGTTTGCCAAGACGAGTATAAGAAGTCCTGGCCCGCTCTAGGGCATTATCGATTTGTTCTAGTTCGGGAAGTGTTGCCTCTCTCTCACCATACTGTTGCAATAAATTAAATTCGGCTGCTTTCGCCCGATCTATAATTTGGAACAGTCGCCGCTGCAAGTGAAAAATAGTGGTTAATATGTCATCAGGTAAATTAGCCATCGGCTGTTTTGGAAAGTTGAGTGCTGTTCTCTGATGGGGTAAGACTCGCTAAATCTTCTAAAATAGCGTCGCACAACTGGGGCAATGCGTCTAAACTATCGCCGCGAGTTACTTTTCTGATCGGCACTTTCATTGCTACACGACTAAAACCAGTAAACTCCCGCTCTTGCCTATCCTTCTCTAATTTTAAATGGCTCACCGATCGCTGCTCCATCAACTTCATCAGTGCCATTGCTGAGGGAATGGATTCAATCTGCGGTGCTGCTAATTCTGGCTGGCGTTTTCCAAGAATGTAAATTGCTGCTAAGGGGAGGGGTTCCTGATAGAACTGCCATTGAGTCTCGCCCTCGTTATCCCTAACACTTCCACTTAAGTCCAGAAACCGTTTGTCCATAAAGTCAAATACCCGATTTAAGCCAACTTCTGAACCGTACAGAGCTGTAATTGATTCCGGCCACAATCGCAGGCGTGGATAACCTGGATGTACAACAAAATGGGATGAGCGATCGCCGATCGCCGCAATATCATCAGCGAGAATGGGGTATCCCCGTTTAGCCAGGGCTGCTGCTGTCGTTGATTTTCCCGCTCCTGTTTCCCCGGCGATCGCGATCGCCTGCTGACCCATTTTCACCACACAAGCATGAAGAGAAAGGACACCCTGCAAGCGTAAAGTACAGCCCAACACCGATCCCACTAACAGGGTTGTCACTTCTTCTAAAACCGAACGAGTCCAGGTTACTCCGATATGACGGCCATCCGCATCGACCTGAAAATCGATTTGTCCGTCACCGCGAAACCACAAATGGAAATGAGTGCGATCGCCCTTGTATATGGGTTTCACTCCATTAGAGTAAACTTTCGGTCTCGATGATGAAACCGCTTCTGGCGATCGCGCTTCCTCTTCGTCCTCTGTCATCAACTCTACCCAGACATCGACCGGAGCATTTTTCCTGGCAGAAGTTAAAAACGGTACAGGTTTATTCGCCTGTACCGTTAAGCCATAAGCTGTATACTTAAACGAGTGACCTAATTCATTCAAGACAATTATTCTATCCCTACTATTCCTGGTTAAGCACAATTCACCCAGAAGCTGACTCTAGAGTTTTTAGAACGCTCGCCAGAGTAAAATCCTGGATGAATTGCGACATTCAAAGTACACAACTGAGAAGTTAGCAATTACGAGGCATATTGACTAAAGCCTCCCCCACCATCGGTGGGATCGCCAGGAGCACCAGGCCCGGTCAACGTCAGATCGCTGACATTGCCAAATTTCCGCAGTTTGGGAGTGTTGTACTTCTTTTGATTGGTACTATTACCTGGGTTGGAAGTCATTTGGGACATTGTTTTTCTCCTCATTATTCAAGATTGAGTTAGGGATAAGATGAGTTGGAGTCTAAGCTATCAATGCTGCTGATGACGAAACCAGTATCCCAATTGCATCACCGTCGCGCACTGATTATAGCTGGCAGGAGTTAGTTCGGCAACGGCTTGCAGTCTTTCTAACAGACCTTTGCTATTGACAGAGCTGGACAATTTTGGATGTTCTGCCAACTCTACCATCCAGGGCTGGATTCCGCGCTCCTGCATGAGATTATAGTGGGGAAACCCCCGCAGCGTTGTTTTGGGTCGCTGTAGTACAGATTCTGGCAACATACCTTTCATCGCTTGCCTGAGCAAGAATTTATTGTCTAACCAGGGTGTTGACGGTACTGACAGCAAGTACAGCACTAAGCGCAAATCGAAAAAGGGAAAGCGCACTTTAATGGGAAAACCGGTGAAGCCCGGATCGGACCAAGCAAATATATTCGACCACAAGGGAGCAGAAGTCATGCCGTAGCGGTCTCTCTGTCCTGGCGCAGTCAATTGTTCTTCCAGTCGCGCTTTCAATTGCATTCGTTCGGCAAAATCTGGGTTAAACCAGTCAGGAAAATCAATCTTTTGCTGCTCGCGGTGAGCGGAGCCGAACCGTTCTTCTTGCCCTCTTTTCAGGCACTGGCGCAACCGGGTACGCAACCTCAGTTGGGCACGCAGAGAGCGGATGTAACCCAATAGGGACTTATCCGGGGAAGACGGCCTTGGATAGAGGGCAGGATCGCCACCAAAGCCAGCCAGCAGAACCCGACTATACCCAGCTATGCGCCGCATAATTTCTACTTCGGCAGTTTGATCGGGAATCAATAGCGGTTCGGGATAGATGTATTCTGGATGTTCCCCTGGGGCCTGTCCAATGTAGTCTTCCACCACCAGGTACTCAATGGGAAAACCAGCCATTTCAGCAACTTGTGTGGCATAGTCTCCTTCTTCGTCGGGAATTAGATGTTTGTAAACAATGGCATAAGCTCGAAAATCAACCGGTGAAGCGGTTGCTGTGATTAATTTATAGGCAGTGGCAGCAATACTCGTCGAGTCCATTCCCCCGCTTAAATGGGTTCCCACACTGTGGGTTCGGAGTCTATCGGCAACTGAGCGTTCAAACAACTCCCGAAATTGCTCGACATATTTTTCCGGGCGCTGATACTGTAGGTATTCCACATCTTCGGGCAATTGCCAGTAACGCTGAATGTTAATTCTCCCTTCGGAGTAAATTAAAGTATGAGCGGGGGGCAATTTTTGGATATCGGCAAACGTGGTGGTGGCCATATCCATGTTCATGCTAAAGAGGAGGAAATCGGCGATCGCACTCTCATTCAGGCGATTCGATACTCCAGGATGGAATAGCACGGTGTTGAGATGATTGCTAAACACCAGAGTTTGACCCATTTCTGCATAATAAAAGGGGACAATCCCAAACTGGTCTCTAGCACAAAATAAACGTTGTTTGTGGCTATCCCAAATCGCAAACGCAAAATCCCCGCTCAGTCGTTCTAAACAAGCGTCTCCCCAAACCTGATAGGCATGTAAAACCAAGTCAACATCAGGTATATCGTTCTCTAGATTGCATCCCGAAGCACGCAAGCGTTCGATTAGCTCCTGACGGCGATCCAAGCGGATATCCCCAGTAATCCAAATCTTCCCATTTAAACCCAGAGGTTGCTGTTCATTTTCCGATTCCCAGGTTGTCCGCAAGAGAGAATGACCTAAACCCACATGACTCTCACTCCATATATTCTGAGCATCAGGAGCTTGAGGTCTCATCAAATCGGTCATTTGCTGTAAAAGATTGGCATCAATGGGTTGACCGTCCCCATTGAAAATACCGACAATACCACTCATAAAGTCATATACTGCATTTGACTTGCTATTCAATTAAACCAAAATCTGTCAATGTTCGATCAATTAACCCTGTTTGAGCGCTTGGGTGTCTTCGTAGTACGAGACTTCCTCGATCGCCAACTTTGTCAGCAAATCCTAGCAGCCACTCGTCAAGCTCAGAAAATTGATCTCGGTGGTGTGGTGAACGATAAAGGCGAATCTGTAGTGGATGAAACCCTTCGCAAAGTTCAACAAACCCAGTTATCCCAATCCATTGTTGAAACCGTCGGTCATAAGCTCAGAGCGATCGCCCCACAACTGGAAGCCAAATTTCAAGTAAAATTAGTGGATTGTCAAGGGCTTAACTTTTTGTTTTACCGAGAAGGTGGCTTTTATTTGCCCCACCAAGATCGTAATTTTAACGAGAATTACCAACATATTAACCAAAGGCGACGGATTTCTGTCGTCATTTTCGTGAATGGTGAAGAACAGACCGAAAAATCAGACAGTAGCAGTCTCGATACTTATAAAGGTGGAGAATTAATGTTTTATGGTTTATTGAAAGATGAGAAAGCAAATAAGTTAGGCTTGTCGCTCAATGGCCAACCCGGCTTGTTTGTGGCGTTTGAGAGCGATCTGATGCATGAAGTGAAGCCAGTCACAGCCGGAGAGAGATTGACGATTGTCAGTTGGTTCTTGGGAGAAGAATAACACAGATGCAATCTCAAGTACAACTGCTCAAAAACCTCAACAGAGCGATCGGTTTAGTTTGGCAAAGTACACGATTTTGGACATCTTGCACGATCATTCTGGTGTTTTTGCAAGGTTTATTGCCATTAGCCTCACTGTATTTAATGAAGTTACTGATCGATACAGTGACTGCGGGTATTGGCAATGGCATGGCTGCTTTTTATGATGTCCTGATAATTGTGCTTCTGGTGGGGATAACAGCACTGATTACCAATCTACTACGGGCTTTCTCCGGGTATGCCACCCAAGCTCAATCGCAAATTGTTACTGATTTTGTCAATGATATTTTACATAGCAAATCCATTGAGCTTGACCTAGAATATTACGAAAATGCTAATTTTTATAATTCTCTGCATCGCGCTCAACAGGAAGCCAGTTATCGACCGCAAAACCTACTGAATAGTTTGCTACCGTTAGCCCAAAATGCGATTTCTCTGGTGGCGATCGCCGGATTGCTACTTTCCCTACACTGGTCGATTAGTACCGTCTTATTAGCCGCAGCACTGCCAGTTTTATTCGTTCGCTTACAACATAGTAAAATACTGTACCGACAGCAAAAGACTTGGACGGGAAAAGAACGGATTGCTTGGTACTTTCATTGGATGCTCACCTTAGATACCTATGCCAAAGAAATCCGGTTATTCGATCTTGGAACGCTGTTTCGTAGCCGGTATTATGACCTACGCCAGGAGATTCGTCAAGAAAAATTAGGTTTAGCGAGAAAACGGGCGATCGCCGATTTTTTGACTCAATTGAGTGGTATTTTCGCGATTTTTGCCGTATTTAGTTTTATTGCCTATCAAACCATCCAAGGAGAAATCACGCTCGGAAGTTTGGTCATGTATTACCAAGGCTTTCAACGAGGTCAAGCCTGTTTAGGACAGCTCTTGGCTAATGTAGCAAGTTTATACGAAAATAGTTTATTTCTCTCCCATCTTTACGAATTTCTAGACTTAAAACCCACGATTGCTAATCCTATCCATCCTCAATGGGTTCCCCAACCCCTCAAAAAAGGTTTAAGATTTGAAAATGTTTCTTTCCAATATCCCCATAGTCGTCGTCCCTTACTCGAAGATATAAACCTCACGATTCCCGCAGGAGAAACAGTCGCTTTAGTGGGAGAAAATGGCGCAGGAAAAACCACGTTAATTAAATTATTATGTCGTCTCTACGATCCGACAAATGGACGAATTACAATTGATGGCATTGACTTGCGCGAACTTTCTGTCATCGATTGGCGGCAAAACATAAGTGTAGTCTTTCAAGATTACGGGCGCTACAATTTAACAGTTCGAGAAAATATTGGTTTTGGTAATATTGACCATATTGATAATCATCAAGATATTATCCAAGCCGCCCAAAAATCAGGAGCAGAAGGAATTATTTCTCGACTGCCAAGAGGCTATGATACCATGTTAGGAACGCAATTTGAAGAAGGAGAAGAATTGAGCATTGGCGAATGGCAAAAAGTGGCGATCGCTCGCGCATTCCTGCGTCCTGCTCAACTGCTGATTCTCGACGAACCCACCAGCGCACTTGATGCTGAAGCAGAATATGAGGTATTTGAACAATTCCGTCAACTGATTCAAGGAAAAACAGCCATTCTCATCAGCCATCGTCTCTCTACAGTCAAGATGGTCGATCGCATCTTTGTCCTAGAAAATGGTAGAATTGTGGAAACGGGTTCCCACCAAGAGTTATTAAAACTAGGTGGGACTTATGCGCGTTTGTTTTCTATTCAAGCCAAGTATTATCAATAATATCAACTTTTGAATAAATTCCAGAGAGACGATATTTTTTCTTTGCTGATTTTATGCTTTCCGATTAACCTGACAATTCTCAGGGGATAATAGACAAAAAACAAAAGATCGGGCAGGGGAAATAATTCTCGATCGCTTGCATTCACACGAAAAATAATCTTTAGCAAATATTGCAACCTACTCCATAAAGTGTTTTCTCTTCTCTCCCACAAACTGATAATAAAGAAGATATAGCCATATTCCATGTTTTTATGATACATATACTCTTTATGTTGTCTGGCAACTTTCAAGACTTCTGGAAACTGCTTCAGCTTGTCTGAAAATATCTCTGGAAGGGAAATCTGTAGATAGGTTTGGGCGATCGCAATTCCTAGCAAAAATACGCGATCGTTCTCATCTGTTTGGCATCGAGCGATAACTTCTTGCCAATTTGCCTCCGGATAAGTCTGAATTAATCTTCCAAAATCACAGATTCTTTTCAATGAATTCCAACTATCTTTTGTGCCCTGGAGATAACTAATTGCGAGAGAGTTTTCTGGAGAAAATGTTGCTATTTTTTTGCCCAAAAGAGATAAAGTTTGCAAGTCTTCAAAAAAGGATTCCGTCTCGACCTGTAGATAAAAATCTCGTGGTGTTAATTTATAGTGTACGTCGATGTTCGTTCGGCGATCGGGTAATACCATTTGAGCCTCTCCAAGACTCTTTTCATTGGCACCAAAGTTTTTGTCATAATACCCTTGCTCAATGAGTACATCTTTTGCTTTAGAAAAATCTTGAGGACGCACTAAGACATCCAAGTCAGAAAACTCTCTCAATCCCATATTACCATAGGCTAATTGTGCCCATATTGGCCCCTTAAAAGGAATAGCTTGGATATTATGTTCTGCAAATAAGTTGAGCACTTGAAAAAGTTTATGAGTTAAAAATAAATTATACGTCATCCGTTTTTGAGCTTCGATTTCCATCCTCTCAAATACAGATGAAGGAATGAATTTTGAATTATTGATTTTCAAAGTCTTATAAACTAGCATAAATACATTCTGTCGAACTGCATTTGAAACCAGAATATCCCAATGTAAATCTCTTTTCAGCAAATCTCTAACATCAGAAGCTGTTGCCGAATTAAGTTGATAACGAATACAGGACAACAGCAATTTGTTTTCAGGCGAATAATGTTTAGTGAGGCTGGATATTGGCAAGTCCAAGGATTGTTTTTCTTTTTCTTTCATCATGAGTTAAGCGGGAAAGTTTGATGGCTACTCTTGAATAGTATTGAATCGAACAAGTGCTGTTAACTTTTTTAGCATTATACATTAGAATTTAAATTTAGAGTTTAATTCAGGGGAGATCGTGCAGTGAAAAAAGAGTCATTTGGGTGGTTTCGTCGCCTACGTCAAAATAATCAACAGTTTGCGGTGATTGGGTTAGGACGGTTTGGGCGAGCAGTTTCTGCAACCCTGTATAATATGGGCTATGAAGTCATGGGGATTGATTCGAGCGAACAGCAAGTGAATCAAGTGATTAATAGTCAGATTGCTACCCATGTTTTGCAGTTAGACTCTACCGATCCGATGGCGCTGAAACAGGCAGGGGTGTTTGAGTTTGATACAGTAATTGTGAGTATTGGAAATTATGTGGAAGAGAGTGTGATTACGACGTTGAACTTGAAAGAGGCTGGGGTCAAATTTGTGGTGGCAAAAGCTTCTTCTAAAATTCATGAGAAACTGCTTAATAAGGTGGGAGCCGATTGGGTGGTGTTCCCAGAATATGAGATGGGTTGTAATTTAGCGATTTCTCTGACGAAGCCGAATATTTTAGAGCGGGTAGAACTCGATCCAGATAATAGTATGGTAGAATTGTTAGTGCCTGAAGAGTTTGCGGGTAAAACTCTGTTAGAGTTGGATTTAAGGAACGAGTATGGGTTGACGATGATTGCGATTAATCATCAGGGGAATAAATTGGAGGTAAATCCCAGGCCAAATCAACGGATGGAAAAGGGGGATTCCATGGTGTTAATTGGGGATAATAAGGCAATTAATCGGTTGCCGATCTAGCAGAAAAAAGGTTGTCACAGGATGTATATTATTGGCTTGATTAGTGGAACATCAGCAGATGGAATTGATGCGGCGCTGGTGGAAATTTCTGGAGAAGGATATGAGTTAAAAGTGGATTTAATCGCTGGGGAAACCTATGCTTATCCGGAGGAGTTGCAGAGGGAAATATTGGCGATCGCCGCTGGCGCATCTCTCTCCCTTCCCCAACTTGCTGCTGTTGACGACAAAATAGCACAAGCTTTTAGCCAAGCTGCTCTCAAGGTACAGCAAGGCCATCCTCCCGCCCAACGAATTGCCTCCCATGGGCAAACCGTCTTTCACCGTCCCCCCAATGGAGGACTGGGTTATAGCCTGCAACTCGGACGCGGAGAAGCGATCGCCTACAATACCCGTATCCCCACCATTAGTAATTTTCGCCAAGCGGATATCGCCGCAGGTGGACATGGGGCCCCCCTCGTTTCCCCCATAGATGCCTGCATCCTCAGCCATCCCACTCAAAGCCAATGTATCCAAAATCTAGGTGGCATTGGCAATCTAACGTATCTTCCGGTCAACAGTCATCAGCATCTAGATCGAGTCCGGGGATGGGATACCGGCCCGGGAAATAGCCTGCTGGATCTAGCCGTTGAGCAGTTAACCCAGGGCACTCAACGGCTAGATCTCAACGGCGCTTGGGCAGCCAGTGGAACCCCCTGCCAACCCTTAGTAGACCAATGGATGCAAGACCCCTATTTTCAGCAACCTCCCCCCAAATCTACGGGAAGGGAATATTTTGGGTTGGAATTCTGGCAGCGCTGTTGGCGAGAGTGCCAAGCTTATGACCTCTCCAATGCTGATGTGTTAGCTACTCTCACGGAATTTACCGCCGTTTCCGTTAAGCAAAACTATCACCAATTTCTGCCTCAGATGCCCGATCGCATCCTACTGTGTGGGGGTGGCAGTCGTAACCGGTACCTCAAAGAGCGCATTCAACACCACCTAAGCCCCATTCAAGTCCTGACGACGGAAGAGATGGGCTTAAATGCCGAATGTAAAGAAGCGATCGCCTTTGCCGTCTTAGGCTATTGGCATCATCTCGGTATTCCCGGTAATCTTCCCCAAGTCACGGGGGCCAACTCTAGTCAAATTCTGGGACACCTACACCCAGTTGGAAGCCATCGGACAACAATGTTATGATCGCTAACTAGATCATTAAGCACGGTTGCTTAAGACTCGAAACAATCTGAGACAAGAATTTAGAGGCGATCGAAGTGGCTCATACATTCTTAATGGAACCTGGACGCTGGACTCTGGAAGGAAACTGGCTAGAGAAAGATGGTCTACCGATCGCCATCCGAGGAGCAAGCTTAGTACGGTGGTCCACCGATAACTGGTTTACCATGGTCATGAAACTGACCTTTAGCAACGGCGATCGCGACCCCATATCCTTTCAATATAAAGGCCGCCTCGACAGTGGCGAACGCCGATATACCTTCGTTCTCCAACACAGTCTCCTCGGAAAAAAAGCCGAAGGAGAAGGTTGGGTAGCTCCAGACTCCATCATTCAGCGCTATTGGGTTCTTGGAGATAAAGAACGTCGCAGTAGTTTTGAAACCCTCTATCGCATTGACTACGACACCTATCATCTCTCTAGCGCAGTGATGGCAGGACATTACTTAACCAGTGCCATGGAAGCTCGCCTAGAGAGGCAAACAGAAAGCTAAAGTGCGTAAACCCCTGCGAACTCAAGCTACAATGAAAGGATAATGACCAACTGTACCGATCATGGAAACCCTTACAATTAAATATCCAAACCATCCTCTAGAATGGATAGCCTCTATCTGAGCTAGTCATTCATAGTTTGGATCGGACGGTAAAACGCAAGAGGACTAGCAGAATTTGGATGAGGTGCATTTGCTCTCCTTACCCCATACCGTCGTTAACAATAGGAAGAATTCCAGTTGATTCCAGTATTCTGGTGTAACATCCAATGAGTGACCCCAATATTGGCCGCATTCTATTTAATCGCTATGAGCTTGTCGAACTACTTGGTAAGGGAGCAATGGGGAAAGTCTACCTGGCCAAAGATGCGAGAGTCGGCGGAGTATTGGTCGCGGTTAAATTTCTCTCTCAAGCCCTGCTGAATAAAAAAATGCGCGATCGCTTCGAGCGAGAAGCCACCACCTGTGCCCTCCTCGGACAACATAGCCTCCACATTGTCCGCGTCATGGACTATGGGGTAACCGACGAAATCCCCTTTTACGTCATGGAATATCTTCAAGGAGACAGCCTCAGCGATGTGATCCGCGAAGACAACATTAACCTAGAGCGTTTCCTAAGTCTAACCCGACAAATTGCTCTTGGCTTACAATGTGCCCATGAAGGCATTCAAAAAGATGGTAAAATCGTTCCCATCGTCCATCGAGACATCAAACCCAGTAATATCCTCGTTACCCAAGATTCCAGTTTTGGAGAACTGGTGAAAGTTCTCGATTTTGGGATTGCTAAACTCCTCCAAGAAGAGACCGCCGGACAAACCAACTGTTTTATGGGCACTTTAGCCTATTCCTCCCCCGAACAAATGGAAGGCAAAGAACTCACCAGCAGTTCTGACCTCTACAGCTTAGGGGTGATGATGTTCCAAATGCTCACCAGCCATATGCCCTTGACAGCGGAAACCCATACCTTTGGAGCCTGGTATAAAACACATCATTTTCAAACCCCCCGCTCCTTTGAATCCGTTGCTCCTTACCTCAAACTCCCTTCAGAGATAAAACACTTAATCTTCCGATGTTTAGCCAAAAAGCCCAAAGAACGTCCCCAAAGTGCAGGAGACATTGTTAAAACCCTAGAGCAGTTAGAAAAAAATCTCCATGCCTCCCCAACTCCTGCGGAAAATGGCAGTAAATCCTCGCCTGCTTCTGAACCCGCTCAAAAAAAATCTTCCCCAGTTTCCATTAATTCTCCCCCCTCTGCAAAAACAACCCCTCCAACCCAAGTTTCTCCAGGATCAAGCCCGACAAAAGCCCCTGGGAAACTACAACTGATTGAGGCAAAACCTGCCATTGATATGGTCTGTTGGGAACAAACTTGGCCCAAAGGCAAGCCCCTAGCTCAAATTGTCTTTCCGCAAGTCTTGCAAACCCAAACCAAAGAATCTGTGGTGACATTGTGGGCAATGCTTAAGAAACAGGAAATTGAACAACGACAAATTAGCCGATTGTATAATAAAACCTATAAGAACTTTTTGTATTCTGTTTCTCCTCATCCGATGATTTTGTGGCTCACCGTTTTGTACGATCCTAAACAGGGGCCAAGATGGTTGAGGTATTATATGGATCTCAAAAGCAATAAGGGTAAGCATCTAGCTAATCTATTAGCACATACAGGACGTTACTGCTTATTATTTTTTCCCTTAGAAGAACCCGGCCGTTGTGCAGATGTCATTAGCATTAGTGTTAACCTTTCGCAACGGAAAAGGCTACAAGATTGGGCTACAGGCAGTGATTCTATTGCTGGAGGTCAACCCACTCGTAGTAAAGAACTTCTGCAAAAAGAATTTGAAAAACTCCAACCCCAAATCCTGATGAAATTGGAAGCTGGAGTCCCGGATTCTTCTTTTTAGTGATATAGCAAGGAACTCATTAAGTTAGGAGAGCTAAAATGTGGTTTTGAACTCTAGTGACTAGGAGAGAAGTAAAGAATTGGATGCCAACTGCGCCGCAAGATTTTGTTACTGATACTCGGTGAAGACCATTCTAGAATTTTATTTTTTCGACTCGACGAAACCGCGATCGCACTAATATCATGCATCAAGGCAGACTCAAAAATCTGGGGAATAACTTCCCCTTGACGCACTTCAACTTCGACCTCTAAATCGAGACTCGATAAATCTTCCTTCACTTTCTGGAGTTCAGTGTTCGCTTTTTCTAATTCATAATTGACATCTTTATATTCTCGGCGACTACCTTCTTCAACAACCCAAACAAGCAGTACTTTTTCTAGGGAGTTAGCGGGCCGGTTTTGGGCATAATCTTTAACTCGTTTTAACAAGTATTGGGCGCTGGGACTGCCATCATAGGTTAGCATTAAATATCGAAATAGATAACGACACCGCAGGTTTAATTCTTCAGACGTATAGGTAGAAATTAGTTGGGGTCGTAAAACCATGATCGGAATCTCCGTATGTTCGGCTAAACTCCGACTGGTACTGCCAAAAACTTGTTCATCCATGAACGTATGGATATTCGCTCCCATGATAATCACATCGGAATGATGTTTTTTTGCTACATCTAGAATAGTTTCATGGGGTTTCACTGAGGAAACAACTTCACCTTTGACTTCCAAGCTATCGGGGATATTTGGACGCAGGACAGATAAGCGAGATCTTGCCCATTCAATCTTTTCATTATCTGCTTTGGGAATTATTCCTTCTAAGGCTACACAATGGGTAAATACAACTTGCTCTAAACCACTTTGAGCTAGAGCGGGAACTGAATTGACTAGACGGTATAATCCATCGGATAAATCGGTGGAGATTAAAGCACGCTTGAACATAAGGGGTAAGTGTAATACTGAGGGGTGAATCTACTCTTACCCTAACACTCTAAAGTGGAAGTTAGACCCACAACCCAACAAATCTTGAGCTTCTAGTTCTCAATAGATACGATAAGGTGTGCTTAATTTAATCTAAACCCCACTCGTGTTTGATAAATTGTTGATACATGGTTTCTCGTAACATCATTTGTTCATACAGCTTAACGAGGAATTCTTGTGCTTGCTCGCGACTCATTTTTTCGACTTGGGTTTGAAAAGATCGAAGATTAAATTCTTGTTCTAGGGTGAGTTGCATGGGTTCGTTCATCAAAGACTCCTCCATTTGGGTTCAGTAGGACTGAGAATAGTGTGACGTAGGTTGGTCATGGGTTGTGATGGGTAATAGCATGGAGACATTTGTCTCTAAAGATGTTTGGGCTATTTCCTCTCTGTCCCATGTCCTCATACCTAAGCATGTCTAGTAATATTACAAAATATAACAAATGTTTGACAGATTGACCACATTGGCTTTTCTTGAGGATGTTTTAGCAAGTTTACAAAGCTAAAAATGCTCATGATGAACAAATCTCTAGTTTTTTGTCTAGAGATTTTGGGACAGAAGTGGGGAGATACGGGGAAATTATCTCCTGCCTATTGCCTGTTGCCTACTCCTCACTGGCTGCCTAGTCACTTTCCATGGCAACAATAATCACCGTGATATTGTCTCGTCCCCCTTTTTCTTTAGCCAATTGGATTAATTTCTCTCCAGCAGACTTACAGGCTCGAATAGATTTGAGGGTAGAAGCGATGGTTCCGTCGGGGAGTTCTTCGGTTAAACCGTCGCTACAGAGCAAGAGGCGATCGCCTCCTTGTAACTCGATCAAATCTACATCAATATCCTCATCTTGGGTATCTTCGCGTCCCAAGCATTGGGATAACACATGCCTCCAGGGATGGGTACGTCCCTGTTCTTGATCGAGGACTCCAGAAGCCATCGCCTTAGCCACCCAAGTATGATCGACGGTCATCTGCTCCAGATTATGCCCACGCAGCCGATATAGACGAGAGTCACCAATGTGAGCCACCCAAGATTCCTCCACGTTCTGATCTTGGGATTCACGGAACAAAACGACTACTGCTGTGGTTCCCATATCGGAGCGTTCAGGATACTGGCGCTGGTCTTCAACAATTGCATCATTGGCTTTCAAGAGAGCTGCCTTCAATAACTCACCGGAAGACTTCTCTGAGTCCCAATGGACTAACAAATACTCTTCAATGGTTTTGGTGGCTAATTTACTGGCTTCTTCTCCACCAGCATGGCCACCCATACCATCGGCAACAATAAAAAATCGACCTTCCGGGTCATAATAGAAGGCATCTTGGTTGACAAAACGGACTAGCCCCGTATCAGTTAGACCCGTGAAGATGCGTTTCATAAGTTTTCTGACCAAAACAGTAACTAAGGGATGGCTATGAAGAGATTTCTCCCCTCTAATTGTAACCTCTGGTGGTTTAATTGTAACCTCTGGTGGGTCACTTTGGACTAAGGCATTCGATCAAAACGATTAATTCGCCGCATCAGACGGAACAACATAACTGCTAAGGCGATCGCCAATACAGCAACGACTACGGCCAATCCTAGTTTATCCGCACTAATCAAAATTGCTGCAGCAATAGTCAAGCCGCTAATTAGGATACCATAGGTGTTCACCAAACTCATACTACTGATCCGTCTGAGGATGCGATCGCTCTCTGTCGCTCTCACCCGCACCCGGATATCACCCTGCTCCAACTTATCCAAAGCATCCTCTAAACGACGGGGCAACCCCAAAGCCGTATTACTCATCTGAGTGGCTTGGCGACTGAGTTCCCCCAACAAATTATTTCCTGCCGATCCGTTTCCACTATTCATAAGCTCTGTTGCAAAGGGTTTCGCTACTTCCATAAAACTAAATTCTGGGTCAAGACCTTTCCCTACCCCTTCTAAGGTAGAAAAGGCACGCATCACAAACGTAAACGTTGCCGGAAACCGGAACGGTTGATCGTAGGCAATCTCATAAAGATCGTCACTAATTTCACTCACAGACTGAGTTTCAAAAGGTTGATCCATAAAATGATCCAACATGTATTGAATCGATCGCCTCACCGGCCCCATATCTCCTGTGGGAGCCAGTGCGCCCAAGGCAATCAACGAATTCATAACCCGATTGCCATCTTTTTGGGCAATGCCAAAAAAGGTATCTAAAAGTTTTTCACGGGTCACTGCTTGAATTTGGCCCATCATGCCAAAATCATAAAAAATGAGTGACCCTTCAGCACTGACGGCAATATTCCCTGGATGGGGGTCAGCATGGAAAAACCCGCTGTAGAGAATTTGCATTAAATAGGCTTTTGCCCCCAAATGAGCCAAATTTTTACGGTCTAATCCGGCCGCTTCTAGGGCATCGTACTGACTTATTTTGATCCCTGGAGCATATTCAAGAGTTAAGACACGGGGAGAGGTATAGCGCCAATAGACTCTGGGCACTTTCACCCAATTTTCTTGGCGGAAGTTGCGCCGAAAGGTATCTGCATTGCGCCCTTCATTGAGATAATCAATTTCTTCCCATAAAATGCGGCAACATTCCTCATAGATGCCGAGCCAGTCCCGTCCCTTTCCCCAGTCAGGATGATTTTGGAAATAGTGGGCAATACCTTTGAGAATCTCTAAATCAATGGTAAATAATTGCCTGAGACCGGGTCGTTGGATTTTCACCACCACTTCTTCACCGCTATGGAGTTGGGCCCGGTGAACCTGGCCTAAACTAGCAGCCGCCATGGGGATGGGGTCAAAACTGCTATAGAGGTCTTGAACGGACTTTCCTAGGTCTTCCTTGATAATGCTTTCCGCTTTTTCATAGCTAAAGGCGGGTACGCGGTCTTGCAGTTTGGAGAGTTCTTCTACATATTCGATGGGAAATAAGTCTGCACGGGTGGAGAAGAGTTGGCCGAGTTTAATAAAGGTAGGCCCTAGATCTAGGAAGGTATCCCGAATCCAAATCGCTTGCTGTCGCCGTCTTTTTTGGATTTTTTCCTCGGTCATACCGCCTCGGTAACTCCAGGCTTTACCATTGAGCCACGCAGATCCTAGGAAGAGCCAGAAGAAACTCCAGATATCGACAAAACGGCGGTTTCGGGAATATTTGGGACGATTCCAGCGATAGGATTTACTGCTATAGCCTTGTTCCAGGGTACTGGAGGGGGAAAGGGCTGATGGATCGTTGGATACGTCGGAGAGCGCAGATACAGAGGTCATCAGTGGGTCATGAATGGATTGGGTTAAGGAAAGTCTGGGATTGAGGTTTAGGTGGAACGGGAGCGATATTTTTGCAGTTCAGAGCGCAGTTGGGCAATTTCGGCCCGCAAATCATCAAGTGTTTCTTGGAGGTCGCGCGCTGGAGGATTGGCTACTGGGGAAGCGGGGGAGGGGTTTCCCGTGCGGGCGGCTGATTCTGCGGCTGCAGCTCGATCTAAGACCATTTGCGGGAAGTTTTTGAGCCGTTCTTGTTGTTCTGCATCAGCTTTACCGAAGTTGCTGAGGGCATGAGTTAGGGTGTATTCTACTTCTTCGGCGATCGCCTCGGATAGGGCACGACCGACAAAGAAGGCATGGAGAGGGCTGTTACTCATGGAAGGATTGGGATTAGAGTTTGTTTACAAAAATTATAATAACGTTGCTTCCTTTCAGAATACAGAAGATCGGGCAGAATTGTTAGATGGAGGATAGGGGGATAGGGGGATAGGGAGATAGGG
>DDLS01000106.1 GCA_002340255.1 Cyanobacteria bacterium UBA2566 | reverse complement strand
GGTCACAGGAGGTAGTCTATACGGAACTTAATTGGAATGACTATAGCAGAGAAGGAGTTAGGTTAGGGTTTGAGGCAATAGGCAATAGGCAATAGGGAACAGAAAGTCTTAGCTCTCCTTTCCCTTGCTATAAAACCTATTTATTGAGCTTGGAATGACTTGAGTTTAAATGATCGCCGGTGCAAGCAAGACGGGCCAAACTGGGCGATCGCTAGTCGGTGTTTCTTCGTGCCATAGCCCTTATTCGCCCTCAGATCGTAGTGGGGAAACAACGGATCTAAGCGAGCGATCAGTTCATCGCGCCAGACCTTAGCAACAATACTGGCGGCGGCGATCGCCACCTCCGTCCGATCTCCCTTAACCACTGTTCTCTGAACCCTGTCTAACTGAGGAATCTCATGGAGTCCATCCACCAAGCACACTCCAGGAATTTCCCCTAGTTTCAGCACCGCTCGCTTCATCGCCAACAACGATGCCTGTAAAATATTAAATCGATCGATTTCCGCCACCGATGCAACACCCAATTGACAATCAAGAGGCAATTCTTCAATGGCTCCTAATAAGGCCTGTCGCTTTCGGTGGCTCAATGTCTTACTATCTCTGACTCCCAAATCTTGCAATTGACGCTCTACCTCTGGTGAGATCATCACAGCAGCAGCCACCACTGGGCCGAAGAGCGAACCTCGGCCCACCTCATCAATCCCTGCCACTCGAATGACTCGATCCAAAATAATGATGAATTATTCTGAATCCGCAGAAGAGCGACGGCGACGACGGCGACGAGGTTCTGGGACTTCCTCATCCGTCTCCTCTTCTGCAACGCTTCCCTCATCGAGCGCTTCTTCCTGTGAAGTTGGGCTACTCAGGTCTTTCTGTTCCAGAGTCGGAGACATCCATCCCCAATTGCCTTCTTCTTTAGCGGTTTCCTCTGAATCTGGGGCGATCTCTTCCCGAGTTTCTGGGGTAGCCACCAGGGTTGCAGTCGAACCCTCAGAATCATGGGCATCTACTGAACTAACCTCGACAATGGTTGATTTTGGGTTTTTGTTTTCTCCATCAGGCAACAACACCAGAGGGGAGATGCCCATTAAAGCATAGATATTTTGCTCTTCATCGGTCATGGGAACCTTGACTACCTCTGGAGGAGCATCGATTAATCTTCCCCCGATACGTTTACGGGGATTAGTCGGTTTATCCCAATAATCTTTGCGAGAGGAGAAACGAACATCAGAAGGCCGCGATCCTTCATGGAGGGTGGTGGTCACTGACAAATCAGCTCCACTGCGATAGGACGGCTCCTGATACCCATATCCCCCCGAATCTTTGGTATCGGGTCGGCGGCGGCGAGTCCGTCTGGCGATCGCCTCCTCATCGACTGCAAAGCCTTCTCCCATCTCATCCATACCCGCAGAACTTCGCAGGGATGACGGTTCTCCATAACTGGAGCTGGACTCAGAGCTAGAGCCAAAATCCTTAGAAAAGTCTGGCTTAAGCGTGGGAGCCGGAGTTTCAGAAAAGCGCTCTGGAGTTGGCGTTTCCCGTCCTACGGTATAGGAGCGATCGGGTAAAGCAGAGGGGGAGTCTTCGATTTCTCCTGGCAGAGTAGCTAAATGCCCTAAACCATTACAAACTTTGCAGGTATGGCCAAATAGCTCATAAATATTTTGCCCTTGGCGTTTACGAGTTAATTCAACTAAACCCAACTCTGAAAGTTGAGCCACTTGGGGGCGAGCCTTATCTGCTAAGAGCGCTTCTTCAAAATGTTGCAGTACCTTTAACTGGTCTTTGCGGGAGTCCATGTCAATAAAATCGACAATAATCACACCGGCAATATTGCGCAGACGCAGTTGACGGGCGATTTCGGTGGCCGCTTCGCAGTTTGTCCACAGTACGGTTTCACGGGCAGTGGCTGAACTGGTAAAGGAGCCAGAGTTCACATCAATCACCGTTAAGGCTTCCGTTGGCTCAATAATCACATAGCCTCCGGAAGGTAAGTCCACCCTGGGTTTGAGGGCTTCTCGAATGGCTGCATTCACCCGGAAATATTCCAAAATCGAGTTCTTTTCCCGGTGATGGTCAATCAAGATACCCGGCGGAATTTTACCGGCATTCCAGTTAATAATTTGTTGTTTCACCCGCTTGAGACCGGTATGGGAGTCCACCACAATGCGATTGACATCATTGGTGTACATATCCCGAAGGACGCGGACAATAAAATCATCATCTCGACCCAATAAGGCTGGGGGAACGGCGGAACTCGCTTCGGCTAAAATCGATTCCCAGCGGCTGAGTAATTCTTCCAGGTCTTCCATAATGGCTTCTTCAGCCATGCCTTGGGCTTCGGTGCGCACCAGCAAGCCCATCCCCGTCGGTTTAATCAGAATGGCTAAGGCACGTAGGCGCGATCGCTCCTGAGACCCCATTATTCGCCGAGATAGGTTCACCCCTCGTCCATAGGGCATCAGCACCAAATAACGACCGGGCATGGTAATGTTACCGGTTAAGCGCGGCCCCTTAGAACCCGTGGGTTCTTTCATCACCTGCACCAATACCTTTTGTTGGGGAACCAGTAGCTCCGTAATTGACCCTGAGCCTCGTTTGAGCCTCAGAGGGCCCAGATCTGTCACATGAATAAATCCATTTCTTTGGGCATCGCCAATATTCACAAAGGCTGCATCAATACCTGGTAAGACGTTCTCTACGCTACCGAGATAAATGTCTCCGACTTGATGACTTCCTGTGGCGACTACAAGTTCTTGGATTTGATCTTCTTCAAAAACAGCAGCTAATCTATGCTGCTCGGCGATAATAATTTGCTTTGGCATCCAATTTCCTCAAATTATGCATGTCAGTAATAGGTAAGCAGCTTACACATTCAATTTGTCTCGCTGGTGTTCTGGGTTGCTCGCCGCCAGCCGATCGCAGGGGGAAAAGAGCGTGACCCTCGTTTACTGCACAACCGACGGCCAAGTTCTATGCTTTAGCCTGAACCCTCGGTTATGGGACTGAAATACGATACCCCATTACGTTAGGGGTTCTTTGTCTCTCATGTGCGATCGCCAAAAACTGTGACCCCATCGTAAGGTCATAACTAACTATTGTATCAAACTTTGGAGAGTGAGGGAATGGGCGGATGGAGGAATGGGAGAACACGGGGAGTTGAAGGGAGTGCAGACGCAGCGATCGAGAATGATTAATTTTTAGTTATTAGAGCTGATTCCTAAAGAAAAAGTAAAGAGGAGAAGTGAAGCAACATAAGCAGGATTTATAGTAAGCTTGGGAAGTTAAGGAAACTTGATTATCAGTCAATTCCCCCGAATTGCCAACCTAAAGTGCCCCGCATATCCGAATGACCTGAGTGATTAAAAACGGGAAATAATAAGGGCACTGCTATTAATTGACTATAGCCTAAATTTATGAGATAATCAAAAAGATATAATCAAAAAAGATCATGGGTCAAACAAGTCTTTGGGACGGGGAAAATCGCCAGGAAAAAATAAAAAGCCGTTTCTGTCTCAACTCAATGAATTAGTCCCTTGGGACTAATTTCGTCCAATTCTCGAACAAATTTATGACCAAGAGCGCTCAAGTCATTCCAGTCGTAAACCCCTGGATATTGTCTTAGAGCCTATGTATAAAGAAAGAATAAAGGAAAAACCCGAAGAGAAGAGCGATCGGTAAAGTGGTCTTGCCATGTTTCCTCTTGTTCCGTATAAGATACACACTTTGTGCTGTTATGGAGTATACTATTAAATCCTCAAAGCCATGTACCACAATCCTATTCGCTAGGGCAAAGCGCTATCTTGTACCAGAAGAATTAACTCTTTTGCTAGAAATCTTAACCGGCATCTTAGATTAGTAGTCCCCAGTTGCGTGTTCCAAACCCTAAAAACTGTATTAAACTAAAAGGTTACTCCTAATCTCAACTCTAAGTGCATGTCTGAACTGTTAAAATCCTTCCTCGATACCGAAAAACCCAAACGTAAATCCTTTCAACTTCCCGGTTCCTATCCTCACTATACCCCCGATCGCCCCGGACAAATCGAACATATTTTTTTAGATTTAGTCTTAGACATTCCTCACTCTCGATATAGTGGTTCCTGTACTCTCCATCTCAAACCCATTCGCACAGGTATTGAAACCCTCTCCCTAGACGCAGTAGACTTAATCATCGAGAATGTCAAAATTAACCACAAATCCCAATCCTTTGACTACGATGGGCAAAAACTCCACATCCACCTAGATCTCCCCACTCAAGCGGAACAAATCCTAGAAATTAACATTGTCTATCGAGTCGATCGTCCCCAAAGAGGACTCTATTTCATTCATCCTGATACTGATTATCCTGGCAAACCGACCCAAGTTTGGACTCAAGGCGAAGATGAAGACTCCCGCTACTGGTTCCCTTGTCTAGACTACCCCGGACAACTTTCTACTTCAGAAATTCGAGTTCAAGTCCCCGCCAAATATATGGCGATCTCCAATGGGGAACTGATTGACACAAAAACTGAAGGCAAGACCAAAATTTATCATTGGTTTCAAAAAGAAATTCATCCGACCTATTTGATGACTTTAGCCATAGGCGAATTTGTAGAAATCAAAGACAAGTGGCAAAACACCCCCGTCCTTTACTATGTGGAAAAAGACCGTAAAAATGATGCCCAGAGAAGTATGGGCAAAACGCCACGCATGATCGACTTCTTTAGTAACATCTTTGATTATCCCTATCCCTATCCCAAATATGCCCAAGTTTGTGTCGCTGATTTTATCTTTGGCGGCATGGAAAATACCTCGACAACACTCTTAACAGATCGCTGTCTACTGGATAAACGATCTCTACTCGATCATCCCTTTACCGAAAGTTTAGTCGCCCACGAACTTGCCCACCAATGGTTTGGGGACTTAGTGGTGATTAAACATTGGTCCCACGCTTGGATTAAAGAAGGGATGGCTTCCTATTGTGAAGTGCTGTGGACCGAACAAGAATATGGAGCAGAAGATGCTGCCTATTATTACCTCAGAGAAGCACGAAGCTATTTACAAGAAGATAAAACCCGCTATCGTCGCCCCATGGTCACTCATATCTATCGGGAGCCGATTGAACTCTACGATCGCCATTTGTACGAAAAAGGAGCCTGTGTCTACCATATGATGCGGGCAGAATTGGGCGATGATTTATTTTTCAAAGCTATACAAACCTTTGTTCGCAATCATGCCCATAGTACGGTAGAAACAGTGGATGTACTGCGAGCCATTGAAGAAGCTACAGGGCGCAATCTCCTGTTTTTATTCGATCAATATGTCTATCGCGGGGGACATCCCGATTTTAAGGTCAGCTACAGTTGGGATATAGATCGTAAGCTGGCGAAGGTAACGGTAGTCCAAACCCAAGCTAAAGAGGATGAAAAGTCTCTCTTTGATTTGAAAATCCCTATTGGTTTTGGCTATGTCAATCCTTCAGAACAGGAAGGTGAAGCGCCTGAAATTTTCGTTAATTCCCATACGGTGAGAATTCATCAAGTGGAAGAGAGTTTTTATTTCCCCTTAGATGAGAGGCCTAAGTTTATCAGTTTTGATGTGGGGAATCGCTATTTGAAAACGGTGGTTTTGGACTATCCTGTGGTTGAATTAAAGGCTCAGTTGGCTTGCGATCCCGATCCGATTTCTCGCATTTATGCTATTAACGCTTTAGTGAAGAAAGGAACCTTACCCGTAGTTCAGGCTTTAGCTGAAGCATTAAAAACGGAGGACTTTTGGGGAGTGCGAGTGGAAATAGCCAGAGGTTTGGGTAAAATTCGCCTGGATCAGGTATTTGAGGCTCTGTTAGTGGGCTTGCAAGATGGGGATGCTAGAGTCCGTAAGGCGATTATTGAAGCGTTAGGGACGATCAAAACTAAGGCGAGTTATAAGGTGCTGAAGTCGGTTTTGGTTAATGGCGATCCGTCTTATCAAGTGGAAGCTTCTGTGGTTAAGGTTTTGGGGGCGATCGCTGCTCTCAAGGATCGAGAGATGCCTAAGCCCCGTAAGGTGATTAAACTACTCAAGACAGTTTTGGAAACGAAAGCGGGTTGGAATGAGGTGGTTCGCAGTGGGGCGATCGCCGGATTAAGCCAAATGAATCGCTCTAAAGCAGCTTTGGAGGTGATTCTAGAGTATACCCACCTCGGTATTCCCCAACCTCTACGTTTAAGTGCCATTCGTGCCTTAGGTGTGGCATCCTCCGGTCAAGATGAAGCTCAGGTAGAAGAGGTGTTAGCACGGTTGGATGCTCTATCGTCTGAATCGTTTTTCTTAACCCAAATGGCAGCGATCCAGGCTTTGGGAGGGATGAAAACAGCAAAAGCGATGGGGATTTTACAGGCGATCGCCTCTTCTACCGCAGATGGGCGGGTGCAGCGTCGAGCAGAAGAAGCCCTGCAAAAAGTGCAGAAGGCGATCGGCTCGAATAGCGCGATGGACACCTTACGGCAAGAAATCGAGCAGTTGAAGAAAACCAATCAAACCTTAAAAAGTCGGGTCGAAGCCTTAGAAGCTAAAGAATCTTAGCTCCGATTGCAGTAGAAAATAAACAACAGCCAGAACAGATAACTTCTAAAAGTCTATGTTTTTGGTTGTTGTTGTCCCGATTTTCACTCATCTCCAAAGACTTTAGATTAACTTTATAATTTTTAACTTAATCTTAATTTAAATCACACCCAAACTTCATCCTGAAATGTCATGATAGATACAGAAATAAAAAAACGATTTCAAAATTCTCTGATTCATTCAAAACTAAGAAAAGGAAAGACTCATGAAACTCTTTTATCGCGGTATAGAATACAACCGTAAGCCCCTACCAATCGACATAGAAGAAGAAGATTTGATGGCCAAATATCGGGGTCGTACCTATCGGGTAAATCGCTATCCCAGACACCTTCCTATCCCTCAATCGCCGATGGATTTAAGATACCGTGGGATCGAGTATAAAACCCACCAATGCGACGAACCCACTTATCCCGGTTTACAACGCCCAACGCGTCAGCTCCAGTCCGCTCAATCAGAATTGACCATTGAACTGGCTGCTGCCCATTGTCAGAATATCCTCAAAAGTCTGGAACACCGTTTGCAAGTAGCCCAAGATAAAGGCGATCGTACCCTAGTTTCCCAATTGGAACGCGAACGCAACGAACTCTATAACGGTGGGTTTTGCTCATTGGGATTTCAATAGACTTCTTGCAGAAGTCGGGCAATAGGCAATCGTCATCAGAATAGACGATGAGTCTATTACGATTCGTTTTCTGACCCCTATGCAAGAGATTTAATTACTTGCCTCTATCTTAACTTCTAAGATCCCCTGGTAAAAGCGACCAGGGGATTTTCAGTTTTATCAGTCAATATTGATAAAAATGATGTAGAAACAGCATTGAAGTTTCTACACAAGAACCCCAATGCCAGATTGTTTACCAAATTTAAGCTACCAATGCTTGGGGAAATGGTGATTCCCCAACTTTTGCCGTTTTTGCAAACGTTCCATACGCGCTCGAATTTCTTGAGCGCGGCGCTGGGCTGGAGATACATATTCCTCAGATTCCGGTTCTTCGGGTTGGGCTTGATGGGTGAGACATTCATTCAAATGTTCTAGATGGGGGGCTAGATCAATAGCGGTAAGAACCTCTTGGGCTGAACTATATCGCTCCTTGAGATCCACCGCCAACATTTTATCAACAACATCGGCTAAAAGATCGCTAACTTCTACTTGATTACGCCACCATTGTTTAGGACGAAAATGGGGCAGTTCATCATCAGCGGAAAAGTTCCCTGTTAGCATATAAACACAAGTAATTCCTAGGGCATAAAGATCGCTGGCGTAGGTGGGGCGTAAGGCTAACTGTTCGGGGGGAGAAAAGCCAAAAGTTCCTACAAAAGCAGTAGAAGCAGTAGCCGTTATTGTATGATTCGATTCGGTTTCTCGGATTAACTCTTTGACTGCTCCAAAATCGATTAAAACCAACTCTCCTGGGGAGGATTCCGATCTACTGTGTCGGCGAATAATGTTAGGGGGTTTAATATCGCGATGGACGACTCCTTGCTCATGAATAAACTTCAATAGGGGTAAAATTTCCAGCAAAAAAGATTTCACTAAGGCTTCAGAATATTGCCCTCGATGTCGGATCTCACGGGAAAGAGTTCGCCCCTGAATATATTCTTGAACGAGATAAAACTCTCCATTTTCCTCAAAATAATCGAACATTTGTGGAATTTGGGGATGGTTACCTAATTGGCTGAGAATTCTAGCTTCTCGGCGAAAGCAACGACGGGCCCGTTCGAGTCCTTTAGGGTGTTTTACTTTAGGGCAAAGTTGTTTGATCACACACCAAGGCTGTTGGGTTGCACCTAAATCTTTGGCTAAAAAAGTGACTCCAAAGCCACCTCTTCCCAGGAGTTTATAGAGTTGATAGCGATCGCGAAATAACTCATCTTCTCCACATAGACGCGCCAGGTCGGTTTCCCAGGTCACAGTTTTGGGAAACTGGACTAATTTATTGGAGGCTTGTTCATTCGCCATATTGATTCCCAACGTTTGCCGAGTATTGTCGATTGCTGGTTCTTTTTTTAGTGTAGCAAGCTTAGAGGATTACAGGTTTAATGGGTTGATGGTTCCCACCATTGGGTGATGTCGTAGCCCAATCGATCGACCATCGATCGCAAGCAAGGTAAGCTCAGACCAATGACGTTCATATGACAGCCTTCTATTCGCTCGACAAATAAACCCCCTTTACCTTCAATGGCGAATGCTCCGGCACAGTTAAGGGGTTCTTTGGTGGCAATATAGGCTCTTAAGGCGCGATCGCTCACCCAAGCAAAGTGAACCGCGGTCACTTCTGCGGTAATTACAGATTTTTTTTGCTGTAAATCCAACAGACCATAGCCCGTATATAAAGACCCTTGTTGACCGCGCATTTCTTGCCAGCGAGTCATCGCTTCGGCTGCACTCGCGGGTTTACCATAGATTTGATTGTTGATGGCTAAGACAGAATCACAGCCTAAAATCAGGGGCAAACGATCGCCCTTTTCATACGCTGGGGCGATCGTTTCTGCCTTGCGTTGGGCCAAGGTTTTTACCAAGGTTTCTGGGTCTGAGCTTTGCACTTGGGACTCATCAAAATGGCTCGGATGCACTTGGGGAAAAATTCCCGCTTGTTGGAGTAAGCGCAACCGAGCTGGGGACGCAGAAGCTAAGACCAAGGGAGGAATGGTCATCTTCCCCCTCCGGTGGAGATCCCCACCATACCCGGAGGGTTGGTGGTGGGAGGAAACAAGGGCAGATTTTGGGGGTTCGATGCCCCCAAAATCTGCCCTTCAAAATCTGTAAGCATAACCATCTTTTCCATGAATTAATGTGCAATATTTGTGTGAAATGCCCTGAACCAAGCTAATCTTTGTTGAAATATTGAAACTCCCCGTAGAACGCACGGCAACGCGACCGACGTAAGTTCCAACTTTTTTCCCTTTGGTGACAATCGCTTTCACACTGCTTAAACACTCTGGCTCGTCCTGAGTTGAGAAACTTTCTCGCCCTGGCAGGATGAGTTGGGTTTAATGATTTTTTGTTTTTGTCTAATACAAATACCCGCATGGGTGAATCTCCTATTTCTAGGGTAAAGTTCGCTTCGCCAAGGTTTTCTAAGTTTGTCAAGCTAACAGCACTTCGCTAACCCAACTACCGATGTTTAACTGTTAGCCACAGAGCCAAGAACTAGCGACGCATTCTTGGGTGTGATGGCTTAGGAAACGTAGTTCTTGCATGAACTCAGGCTGGTCAACTACGGGACTTTTCAGAGCAACCGCTATACCGCGTTAGCGGTTAGTGGTGGGTTGTTGACGATTAATAAACGTTAAATGATTGAACGACTTGTTCAAAGAGAGTATGGAGTTTTTCCCAACGTTTTTCGGTCGTTGATAGACTAAACGTGAGCAATTTTCCGCGACTCACCGCCACACTGGTGAGATTATGGCGCATGGGTTGATCGGGAATATTGACTTCGTATTCTAATAAGTAATAGAGCTTATCGCCAAGAGTCTTAGAACCGGCATTCACCAATTCTGCACTGCGTCCTGTTCTTTCAGGAGCGATCGCCGTTTTTGAGAGTTCATATCCCACTTCTGTCGGTGTTCCTAAATCGCTTAACCCTTGGCCTCCCTCCACTGGATTAATAATGACCGATAAATTTTCTGTTCTCTCCACTAGGTCATGGAAGATGACATCCGGCCCCCCACTGACTTTCACGGGAACCCAACCATTGGGGTATAAAAATTCGTATCCTTTGGTAGCATTGACATACTGTTGCAGTCCACTCGTGGCTCCAACACAACTGGTCAACATAAACGTTAATGCCATTAGAGTGGCGATCGCTAGGCGTTTGAACATCCGCTTATTCCTCAATCCGCTGTAGGAATAAGGGTATCATATAGCGTTAACTCTAAGTTCTATCCTTAGCTGTAGTCCCTATTCATGTTGATGGCCTAGCCCATATTCTCACCTGCTTGTACGATGCGATCGGGGATAGTAATTTTAAATTCTGTGCCTTCACCTACATTTGAATCGCATTTGAGCGTTCCGTTATGGGTTTGGGTAATAATTTGATAGCTAATGGATAACCCCAATCCTGTGCCTTGCCCAATCGGTTTGGTTGTAAAAAACGGGTCAAAAATCCGCTGTTTTATCTCATCAGGAATCCCAGAACCATTATCAGCAATACGAATCACAATATTTCCCAGTTCTTCCTGGGATGTAGAAATAAAAATTTGAGGCGATCGCTCGCCTCCTGAATGACGGAATGGTTCCAGGGCATCAATCGCATTATTCAGGAGATTCATAAAGACTTGATTGAGTTGTGCTGGATAACATTCAATCAAGGGTAAATCTTCATAATTCTTGACAATCTCAATCGCTTTTCGATCGCCACTATATTTTATCTGGTTTTGCAGAATAACCAGGGTATTATCAATTCCTTCATGAATATTAGATTCCTTCATATTCGCTTCATCAAGACGAGAAAAATTGCGGAGGGAATCAACAATATCGCGGACACGATTAGACCCCATTTGAATAGACTTTAGGAGTTTAGGAAAATCTTTCTTGATAAAAGCAATATCCATCTCTTCTAGTTTTTCTGCAATTTTTCTATCAGGATCTGGATAAACAGATTCATATGTTTCAATGGCATCCAGCAAGTTTTCTGCATAACTCTCTGTATGAATCAGATTTCCGTAAATAAAATTAATAGGATTATTAATCTCATGGGCAATTCCAGCCACCAATTGACCAAGACTGGACATTTTTTCATTGTGAACAAGTTGTATTTGAGTATTTTGCAGTTTGGATAATGCATCCGAAAGTTCTGCATTTTTAACTTCCATTTTTTGGAAAGAGAACTGTATTTCATCGTTCATTGAATTAAATGCATTGGCCAAGACTCCCCATTCATTGTCTTGCTTGAAAGTCAATCGAGTACAAAAGCTACCATTACTAATTTCATTAGCTGCCTGAGTTAATATTTCCAGAGGAGAGACGAGGATTTGAGCGATTTTAATACTCAATAAAGTAGAAATAAATATGGCTATCACTAGTACCAGCAAGATAACGACAACTAAACGACGAAGGGGAGCATAAACTTCTGAGGTCGGTAATTCAACAATTACACGCCAATTCACACCATAAACAAAAGCACTACTTCCAAATACGGGGAGGTTACGAAATCCTTGATAAATAGTAACTGAACCGGCTATTTGGGTATTTAAGGTTGTAATTAAGGACGGGTTATTGAGAGGAGCTAACTTCATTTCTTTGTAAGCTTCCTCTGCTGTCAGTTGTTTGACTATCACTCGATTGTCTTCGTCCAAGATATAAACATAACCCGTTTGTCCAATCTGGACTTGTGCGACAATAAAAACGAGAAAATTGAGATTAATCGTTGCCACTAAAATGCCTTGAGGTTGTCCATTAAGATTTTGCAAGGGAAGAACTAAGGTCATGACCGGAACCTGCAAATCTTCATCAAATGTAATGCGCTGAGAATATAGCGTTTGTTTTTGTATTGCCGTAGTAATTTCCTGCTTGGCGATTGAAGATCGTACAACATCTATGGGATCTGCCGATGAATAGGGTGCAATTGCGGTTAATACATTACCCTTTTCATTAATAATAGCGATCGTTTCATAGGCATCATTTTGCCGTGTCAACCCTTCCAACAGACGATGTTGAATGGTTGGATCGATCTCAGTTAAACTGCGTATTTTTTGTAGATAGCTTAATTCTTTTTGTAGATCGTCTAATCGACTTCTGACTTTATTCGCTACAGATAGGGAGCGTTCTTCTTGTAGCTCGCTAATTCGTTGTTCCTGAGTTTGTCGAGTCAATTCGATGGCAATCACTCCAACAATTACTAAATTGAGGGTTACTAATGTAATCAAGCTGTAGCGAAGCAAATGCTCAATAGCAATGGTTCGCCATATAGCACTAAATTTTGACTGAATGTAATCTTTCAGTAACCTAAACCTATCCATTATGGGTTGCTATATTAAATATGGACTTCTTCAGTACGAGATAAATCTAAAGATAGACCAAAGACTTGCGGGCCGCCTACTTTCCTTAAGGCTTGCTTAACGAAAGAATCATCGACTAGATCTTCGACAACGAAATCAGCAGACAATTGTTCTAGAAAAGAAATGTTATCTTGAATCAATATTTGTTTAAGCTGCTCGAGCAACGATCGCGTATACGATGGAAAGGGGTAAGGTTGAAAATCAATCCGCTGCGATCGCCACTCCGGATGAATCATCGCTCCTGTGCGAGTGTAGTAATCGCTATCGTAGGAGCTCAAGACTCGTTCTAGAACGGATACAGGATAGGGCATATATTTACTTCCATCGAGAGAAAGAAGATGTGCCAATTCTAAACGATTTGACCGAGACCATTGTTGTGATTTCACAATAGCATTAACCACTTTTTGTGTCCATTCAGGGCGATCTCGAATGTCATCTTCATGCATAAAGACTACACAGCAGGCATGATCTTTCCAAATATCTCCGGTAAGGCGTAACACTTTGCCAGTTCCTGTTGTCTCCGCCGCCACGTTGTACGGTTCTGCCACAATATACCCAGAAATATCCCCCTTAGAGAGAGCTAAAAGCATATCTGGAGGAGGGAAGACTGCCAACTGTACCTGATTAGGTTTCAAGTTTACATGAGTCGGTTTCACTATAGGCTCTAAACCATATTGACGCAAGAGAAGTTGCAGGACAATATTGTGGATAGAATACCAAGAGGGAATGGCAATGGTTTGCCCCCCTAACTGGCTGGGGCGATCGATGTTGGGCAAGACGGTAATCGCCGAACCATTTGTATGGTTCCAAGCAACAACTTTTCCGGGAATGTTGAGACCATAGCGTATCCATACTGTTGTGGGCATTAATAAGTGAATAACGTTCACGTCGCCGTTGATAAAGGCGTGAGAGAGAGTATCCCAAGAATGATACTTTTGGGGAGGGGAGACTTCCAGACCTTCAGAACGATAAAAGCCTTTGTCGTAGGCAGCTAGTAATGGAGCCGCGTCCGTAATGGGAATGTAACCAATGTTAACCAGATGATTGTCTGATGGTTGGGAGGCTCGGGGATTCAATAGGCGATCGCAACTCGATACGGCGATTGATATACCGATTGATGTCGAAAACAAACGGGTTAATATCAGAAACTGACGGCGATTGATCTCCAAATTAGGCTTTAATTCTAACATGTTCGTGAGGGCAACTCATGGCCAGAATAGGTATTTTTGATGACTTCTGATTAAGAATTGCGCGCAAAAAAGGATTCCGAGTGATTTCCGATGCTTCGGATTGCACGATTACAGGTCTGTAAATCCCATGGTGGCGAGTTCTTGTTGAAGTCTCTCCCCCTCTTTCGGATTGATGCCTTTGTAAAGAGCGATCGCTTCTTTAAATGCTTTTAAGCTTTCAGGAACGTTTCCACCTTTGAGATAGGCAACTCCCAGGTTCTGATAGGCTTGGGCATATTGGCTATTATACTGTATAGCTTTGCGATAGGCAGCGATCGCACTGTCGAGTTTTCCTAAAGTCTTAAATGCCATCCCTCGGTTAAAGTAACCCTTCGCAAACGTGGGATCGATTTCTACGGTTTTCTGGTACATTAATAGGGCATTCCCCAGGTTTCCTTGAGCCTGGAGCAAGTTTCCCAAGTTATTATAAGCACCCAGTTTTAAGGGGGGAAAAATATCTAGGGCGATCGCCTGTTGATAATATTTGATGGCTTTGGGACTATTTTCCAGGCGAGTGTAGGCTAGTGCCAAATGATAATAGAGTTCAAAGCGGACTAAATGGGTGGTTTCCTGAGAAAGGGCACTTTTCAATACTTCAATTCCCCGTTTTACCTCTCCCATTTGGCTGTAGAGTGCGCCTAATTTGCTGCAAGTGTAGGGGTCTCGCGGGTGTTCGCTTAAATAGGCTTCCATGGCGAGTTTTGCCCGCTCTGCCTTGTTTTGAGCGGCAATAATACTCGGTTGATAGCCATAATGATCGATCGCGATCGTGGGTAAATTTCCAATTTTCCAATGGGGTTCTGTTTTTAATAGTGCTTCGACGGAATCATCCACAATCGCATGATAGGGGCGGGTAAATTGCACTTGGGGATGATTGCGAAACAGACGAGAAACCAGAGAATAGGGAGATTGAGTCGCTCCAATTTCATGACGAATGAGGTTAATGACTAAATGCTCTTCAGAGGTTATGGCCTGTTTTAGGGGGTTAATTGCGCTAGGATTCAAGTGTTCGTCGGCATCTAAGACTAAAATCCAGTCTCCCTGTGCATATTTGAGGGACTCATTACGGGCGATCGCAAAATCATTGCACCATTCAAAGTATTCAACCTGTGCCCCCCATTGCTTGGCGATGTCCACGGTGCGATCGATTGAGCCGGTATCCAACACCACCATTTGATCGACCACATCTTTTACACTTTTCAGACAAGCGGGAAGATTCTGCTCTTCATTTTTAACAATAATGCACAAGCTTAATGTCATAGGTAATGAGTCATTTAAGGGGAACAAGTTAACACTGTAACTTACTTGTCAAGGGGAGTCATGAGACTTCTTGCAGAAGTCAGGCACAAGGCACAAGGCAATAATTATAAGAATATATGATTACTGCATTACTATTCATTTTCTGCTGACCTATGCCAGAGGTCTAGTAACACAATACCTCGGTATCCCTGATTAGGGATTCTGAAAATTCTTGACAGGAAATAAAATCTGTGATAACTAAGAGACTGAATCAGTCATACAAAATTGAACTGACCGTTATATGGTAGCAAATTAACTAAAAGTGAGGGAATAGGATATGGAGGAAGAAAATCTACTTAAAATAGTCAATGAAGCCAGCAAACGGTGGCAATCATCGTTTAATTCAGGGAAGGCAGCAGGCTGTGCTAATGAATATGAGGAAACAGCAGTGATGTATGCCAGACCATTTGGTACATTTACAGGTCGCGAAGAAATCCAACAATTTTGGCAAAAGCTCATTGAAGATGGGTTTTCTGAGGTGGAATATATCGAACCCAAAATCGACATCGTTGATGAAACCAGTGCAATATTAACTTCCCAATGGAAAATGAATAAAGCTAGTGGTGTTATTCATAAGGAACTTTGGGTCTTACAAGCTGATGGAACAGCAAAATTGCGAGAAGATGATTTTGAAGCACAAAATTAGACTTATTGCAGAAGTCAGAGAATAGGGAATGGAATAGGGAATAGGGATACAGGATGACTCTATTACTCAATTAATCTACCAGAAACCCGGCTTCTGTTTTAAGAAACCGAGTGTTTCATCCCACAGCCTAAATCATGAATAATGATGGTTCAGGGACTCTCGAATTCTTCGCAGTCGCAGACAATGCTACTGAGAAAATCCTTGACAATGGCGATCGGTAACTCTAACCTTACTCCAATGCGCTCCACAAAGGCGATCGCATCATTCGCCACTCGTTGCACTCGCTGTCCATCCACATAGAGGCCTTCCGTGGGATAGTTCTGCAAGAACTCTAACAGAGAAATCTGGCCATCATCACTGGCAGATAGGGTAATTGCAGAGCGCAAGGCTTGAATATTGGCTTTTCCCGACCGGGTACTAAATAAGAAGCCTAATTCAAAGAGTACATACTCTCCGGGTAAGGAGTAAAATACCCGATCCACGAATAATACATTAACCCCTATGTTATAGGTTAATAACTCGCGTATCTGCTCTGGATCGGCATTGGACACATCCAGAATAAATCGGATAATCGGGGATTCCTCTCCCGTTTCCACAAACTCAACTAGATCTTCAACAGGAACGGATCGAGAAACGGGGCCATACTTTAACACGACCCGTTCAGCACCGAGAGCTGCTGAATTTCCTAAACACAGACTCGCCACACCTGCACACACAAGGGGACAGGCGCGAACCATCCACTGAGAAACCTGTTGTTGAATGGACTGTATAACTGTAGACATAAGCATTGAGTCTCAAAACTAATCAACCAGATTACTCAACGCTGGCGCTGAGACGAGAAAGGTTTGTAAAGCTGACTGACTCTAACACAATGGAGTCATCGGCAATATCTTTAATGACGATACCTTCTTCTGTAACTTCTGCTGTATAGGTGCTGGGTTTGCAGCTATTGCTGGAGGATGCAGAAGCAGAAATTCCTTCAGTTGTGGGCAGATTACTGGTTTCTTCGCATTCACAGACGATATCCTGAAGGAAGCGTTTGGCCACTTCTAAAGCAGGAATAATGCGCTCGACCAGAGCTTTGGCTTGTAAATAAACCGGCTCTAAATTGGTAAGATCTACGGTAATTGTTTCGATGGGATAACGTTCGAGTAAGCCAATAATGGAGAGTTCCCCATCGTCTTCTACCGCTTCTAGGAGAGTATTTTTAACCGCGTCTAAGTCTTGGCGACTGGCGGAGGAGGCGATCGCCTCATCTAATTTCAGAACCACAAATTCCCCTGTGGAGGTGTCGATCAAGTCTCGGAGGAAGTTAGGATTAACCCGAATCGACAAATTGAGGACATCTTGGACTTCCGATGGCACTTGATCTGTATCGTCTAAGAAGCGCCGTAAGTCAGAAGGAATCTCGCCGGTGCGGGCAAAGTCTCTCAGTTCACGAACTTCAAGGGTGATTTGCTCAGATTTATATTTGAAAATGATCGTATCAGCAGCCTGGGCAGTGGGAGCGAAACAGACGATACTGGCTGCACTGGCTGCGGTTCCCAAAAGAGTGGCGATCGCGCTTTGGCGAAAACGACCTAGGGAATTGATGCTAACTCTATCCATCGCATTCTCCTCAACAGATTTGACTCTATATAAGCATGATTTGCCCTGGTTGAATATAAAATCGATCTAAAGACTTATGGCGGTGGGCGCTAGGCAAAAATTGCCTATTGCCTATTGCCTAGCGCTATAACCCTTCAATTGGGCAGGTTCACAAGAGTTATTGGTGAGAATTAGGCGATATTGAGTGAACCTGCCTCTGCAATTAATTATCCATCAACTCTCCTATTCTCCGGTGATGGATAATCCTTCAATCCAGATGCGAGGACAAACACCATCGGGAGTAATTTCTGGTTCGGGTTCCACATAGACGATGGATTTTAGCACTTCTAAAATATCACCCGCTACGGTGGCAGAATCGATGGAAATCTGCTCCCCTTTATTGACAAGCCAACCGTCAAAGGGAAGGGAAAATGACCCTTGTAAGGATTGAACTCCGGCATGGAGGGCGTTGAGTTCATCGATGAAAATCACGTTTTCGGCTGAATCTAGGCTCAGGGTGCGATCGCTCTTTTGTCCCGGAAAAACATGATAATAGTGGGGGCTAACCGTGACTTTCGCACCAATATTAGCATGTCCTGTGGGTTGAGCATTGAGCCGTTTAGCTGTTCCTGCACTGTGCAAGAAGTTGGTTAACACGCCATCGGTGATAATGGGCACTCGGCGTGTAGGCGTACCTTCGCCATCAAACGTGGTTTTAGCAATATTTTCGGGATGCAAAGCATCATCGGAAAACGAGAACAGGGGAGAGGCAATGGGTGTTCCTAAAGATTCTGGACTGGATAAACTTTGACGATCTAAGATATTTTGGGCATTAAAGATATTGGTAAAGGAATCCAACAGACTTAGAAATGCCACGGGTGAAAACACCACCAAATATTTCCCCGATTTCACTTTCTGATAATTCAGGTGACTGATGGTTTTTTCGGTGGCTTCTTTTAAGCAGCCTTCGATATCTAGTTTCTCGAACCCTTTGCCAAATTTGACTGAACCGGCGCTGCGCGGTTTTTTGCCTTCCTGTTCGGTTTTGGTGTACAGATAAATGGAGGCATACGAACCGCCCTCATGACGAGCAGCCCCGGCACTGTTGACATAAAAGCGCTCAACATCCCGTTGTGCTAATCCATTATAGGGAACTCCGGCGATCGCCTCATGGGAGTCGAGTAATTGTTTCTCTACATCCACTAATTTCTCAATCAAGATGTCTACCGATGCTTGAGGCACTTTATCTACTGGACTTTCCAGGGGTGAAGTCGCTTCCGGACTAAAATCAGGCACATGCTCTTTCATGCCGAAAAAACTGGCTTCATAGGCCGTTTTTAGCGCCAATTCTAGCCCCTCTGAATCGAGTTCAGTGGTGCTGGTAATGCCCATGCGATTTTCTTCGTTCCATACCCTGACGGTAATACTAGAACGCTGAGATGCTTTCACCTGATCCGGTTCGCCGCTATCGACTTGCACGCTGGTTTCTTCGACAGCAGAACCATAAATATCAAACTTTTGAATACCCAGTTTTTGGGCACTCTCTTTTGCAGAGCTGGTTAATGAATCGATTGTTTGTACCATTGGTAATGAGTAATGAGTAATGAGTAATGAGTAATGAGTAATGGGTAATGGGTAATGGGTAATAGGTAAAATCTGTTTTTTTCTATTCCCTATTCCCCATTCC
>DDLS01000131.1 GCA_002340255.1 Cyanobacteria bacterium UBA2566 | reverse complement strand
GTTCCCACACCGACCCCCGGGCCAACTCCAACTCCTACCCCAACTCCCACGCCGACTCCCACGCCGACTCCGACTCCCACCCCAACTCCGACACCCGTACAATTACGAGATGTGGCAGGACATTGGGCACAAGAGTTCATCGAAACGTTAGTGAGTAAAGGGGTGATTAGTGGATTCCCGGATGGTACATTCCGCCCCAATAATAATCTGACTCGAGCAGAGTATGCGGCTTTATTGGCGAAAGCATTTAATGTGCCCTTGAAACGACCGGCGATCGGGTTTTTGGATATTTCCAGTCGGTTTTGGGGGGCAGCAGCGATCGCCAAAACCTCCCAAATGGGCTTTTTATCGGGTTATCCGGATGGTACATTTCGCCCAAGTCGGAATTTAACCCGCACAGAAGCGATCGTAGCGTTAATTAGTGGCTTAGAATTGACCGGTGGCGATAGTAGCGCTTTGTTCGTTTTCCGCGATCGCACCTCTATTCCCAATTATGCGATCACCAAAGTGACCACTGCAACGGTTAAAGGGATGATTGTCAATTATCCCGATCTGGGATTACTCAATCCTCGACGAGATATCACCCGTGCAGAAATGGCGGCTATTCTCTATCAGTCTTTAGTTGCCACTGGAGATGCCGATCCCATTAATTCTCGTTATATCGTTCCCGGAACAGCCAGTCCGTCCAATAGCTCCAATGCCTTTGCCGATTTGGTCGGTCACTGGGCTGGGCCTTTTGTTACCGAGTTATTAGAGCAAGATTTAATTAGCGGATTTCAAGATGGTACATTCCGGCCCGATAGTTCCATTAATCGTGCTCAATATGCAGCTTTATTGGTGAAAGTGTTTAATCCCCAACCCAAACGCGATCGAGTCAATTTTAAGGATGTACCGGCGGATTTTTGGGCTGCTGATGCCATTCAACAGGCCTATCGAGCGGGCTTTTTATCGGGAGTTTCTGCCGATACGTTTAATCCGAGCGCTAATATTAAGCGCTCGGATGTGTTGGTTTCTCTGGTGAATGGTTTAGATTTGGGAGTTGCTGAATCAAATTTGTTGAGTATTTTTGAGGATCGGGATCAAATTCCTAGCTATGCACAAGGGGCGATCTCCAGAGCCTTACAAAAGCTATTAGTGGTCAATTACCCCAATGTCAATCGCTTGCGACCCAATGATGAAGCTACCCGCGCTGAAACTGCAGCCATGATTTATCAAGCTTTGGTTGATGCTGGACAGGTAAGCGCCATTACTTCTAGTCAGGTTGCCTCTGCTTAGGGAAAATAGGGAATAGGGAATAAACTTCTCCGTGTCTCCTCTTCCCTTTCCCTATCCCCAGCTCACTGGCCCCATGATAAATAGGTTATGGGAGTAGAAGAAGAATTCGCCTCTACTGCTGGCGGATCGATGGGTACAAGCCAGCAGAGTGCGGCGATCGCCGTTAATAAACATAAAATCGAAATTGGATGAATTTTAAGTGTAGAGTTCATAAGGTTGAGTCCCCTGGATTTGTAGATTTTTGATATCTCACTCCTCTCGTACAAACTGAAATTGACTGAAATTGATTCAGGAATTTAGGTTGAATAATACCTATTTTAAGCGGTAGATGTACCTCTGTCTTCCGCTATTTTACGGTTTTTAACCTTTCCTCAACTTTGTCTGTTCTTTAAATTTAGTCCCAAACTTTTTGCCAGCCTTCCCAACTTATCCCTAAATCGATCGCCTGAAAATCACGTAATTTTAGGGGTGTTTATTCTGCCTATGTCTTCAAGAATCGCGCGGATTGAACTACAATAACTAAACTGGAACATCATTAAATGTTATTAAGTCTACATTCAATCCCATGAAAATAGCAGTTACAGGGGCAACCGGATTTGTTGGTCGAGCCTTAGTACAACAGTTAATTGCCGAAAAAGAGCAAGTTTTAGTTTTGACTCGTAATCCGGATAAGGCAAAACGCATATGGCCCTCTGGGGTTGAAATCGTCGGTTATTCTATGACTACAGGGGGAGAATGGCAGCGTCAAATCTCTGGATGTAATGGAGTTGTTAATTTAGCCGGCGCACCTATTGCTGAAGAACGATGGACAGCAGAACGTAAGCAAATCTTGCGCGATAGTCGGATTCTGGGGACTGAAAAAATTGTCGAAGCGATCGCTGCGGCCGATCCGAAACCTCAAGTATTGGTGAATACTTCAGCAATCGGATATTACGGAACCAGTGAAACCGCCGAGTTTGATGAAACTTCCCCTGCTGGAGATGATTTTCTAGCACAATTGTGTGTGGAATGGGAACAGAGTGCCCAAGCCGTGAGCCAGCATGGGGTAAGGTCTGTCATCTTACGATTTGGGATTGTGATGGGAGATGGGGGGGCGATCGCCAAAATGATTCCCCCCTTTAAAATGTTTGCGGGGGGGCCCATTGGTAGCGGCCAACAATGGTTCTCGTGGATACATATTAACGATCTGGTCAATTTAATCCTGTTTGCCCTGCGTCAACCGCAAATGCAAGGTACATTTAATGCCACTGCTCCCAACCCAATTCGTATGAACGATCTGGCCTCAATTATGGGCAATATCCTGAATCGACCCAGTTGGTTACCTGTACCCAGTTTTGTTTTAGATGCTCTCTTGGGAGATGGGGCAAAAGTAGTACTGGAAGGACAAAAAGTATTACCGAAAAAAACCTTGGATTCTGGGTTTAAATTTCAACATCCAAATCCGAAAGAAGCTTTAAAAAAAGTTCTCCAATAGCTCTAGGACGAAATGATAAGATAATTACATCGATTGCAGATAGGAAGCTAGGTTATCTGTCTGTATATTGGTCGATATAGATTAACCAGCTTGCTCATCTGCATTGATAGCCAACTATCTAACCTTAGTTTATGATGTCCCCATATAATCGCTGGTCTCAATTGCTGCAACGGTTGCCTTTACGAGCGGTGTTAATTTTGCCGTTTGTTCTGCAATTAGTAGTTACCGTTGGATTAGTGGGTTATTTATCCTATCAGAGTGCCCAAAAGAGTATCGATCATCTGGCTGAAGAATTAATGGAAGATCGAGCCTCCAAAGTTAAGCTCTATCTCTTAAGTGAACTCTCGACCTTATTCCAAATTAACCGAATCAATAGAGATGCTCTCAAGCACAATCAACTCGATCTCGATAACCTAGAAGAGATTGTGCAACACTTCTTGGTGCAATTAAACCAATTTCCCTCAGTCACAACCCTAATGTTAGGGTTACCCGAAGGACAGTTTCGTGTGGTTCACCGTAGTACGATTCAACCGGGAAGGGTAGAATTGGGGTATTCTAACCCAGAGAAACTGAATGAATTTATTGTCGATTTTATTAGCGAAGAAGGCGATCGCCAAGAAAACCTAGAAGTATTGTATCCTTTCCCCGTACAGGAGCGACCTTGGTACAAAGCAGCAGAGAGCGATCGCGCCCCCGGTTGGACAGAACCCTTTCAGATCGGAAAAGATCCCGTACTTGCCATTAATGCTTATGCCCCCTTCTACAGCGAAAACCAAGAACTCAGGGGTGTATTTTCCGTTAACTTAAGTTTAAAAGGCCTGCAACAATTTCTTCAATCTCTACCCATCTGTGAGGGTTGTCGGATGATCGTCCTCGATCGCCAAGGGAAGCTGATCGCCAGTTCCACCGCCGATCCCCCCTTTCAAGTCACCGTAGATACGACCGAATCAACACCAACGCAAATCTTTAAGCGCGTGGCTCCCAGCCAGAGTAGCGATCCAATTGTAGCGGCTGTGGGAGCGAATTTAGAACACCATAGTCCGATTCAGCCGGGACAGTCTATCTATCATCACTTAACCCTCACCCCATCCGGAGAAAGTCCGCAAAAGTATATCGTTTACCTCGCAGAACTGACGATTTCAGAACAACAGAAAAATATTCAAGGTAATCTATTTAGTCTCGAACTACCCAAGGATTGGCAGTTCGGGATGATTGTGCCTGAAACTGAATTTATGGGCCAAATTCAAGCGAATATCAACCGAACCATTGCCCTCTGTATCTTAGCTCTCGTTTTATCCATTGGTTTCGGTTTAGTCACCGCCCATTGGATTATCTATCCTCTGGTTCGCTTACACAACAGTAGCCAACAAATTGCCTCCGGAAATCTAGAGACTCCTGTGATGATAACGGGTATTGGTGTGGTTCATCGCTTGACTGATAGCTTTAGTCAGATGCAGCAGCAACTGAAAACGTCCTTCCGTACTATTGCTGAAAAAGAACATGAACTCACCCTGATTATTAACAGCTTACCTTTGGGTGTGGTAGTATTTAATCCCCAAGGAAAACTGATTTTAATTAACCCCAAAGGCCAAGAGATTTTACGAGGAAAGACTCCAGAGGCTTCCCTCGATCAGATCAACCAAGCCTACCAGGTTTATCAAGTAGGAACCTCCATGCTCTATCCTTTAGAGCAACTGCCTCTAGTGCTTGCCATTCAGGGAGAACAAGCCCACGCCGACGACTTAGAACTGAGAATCGATGGGGAGAGAATTCCCCTAGAAGTCCACGCTGCTCCCATTCACAACCTAGAGGGAGAGGTGATCTATGCCATTAATCTCTTTCAAGATATCAGCGATCGCAAACAAGCCGAAGACCTGTTGAAACATTATAACCAAATCCTAGAACAACAAGTGAGCGATCGTACCAGAGAACTCCATCACACCAATAAAGAACTCGAAAAAGCCAAACAAGCCGCCGAAAAAGCAAACCAAGCCAAAAGTGAATTCATCGCCAATATGAGTCACGAATTGCGTACTCCCCTCAACGCCATTCTCGGTTATCCTGCCCTCTTACAAAATAGCCCCCACCTCAGCAAAGAAGACCGCCACTATCTGCACCTGATTAACCAAAGTGGAACCTATTTACTCAGTCTGATTAATCAAATTCTTGATTTCTCCAAAATTGAAGCTGGACGTTTAACCTTAGACATGAGTTCTGTCAATCTTCATCACCTCATTGAAGAAATTCGTATTCTGTTTGACTTGAAAGCCACAGCCAAAGACTTACACTTCTCTATTAATCTAGCCCTCGATGTTCCTGTAGTGATTCAAACGGATGGGATAAAATTAAAGCAAATTTTAGTGAATCTGCTCAATAATGCCATCAAATTCACTTCTGTGGGGTTAGTGAGTTTGACCGTAAACAAAATCTCTACTCAACAAATTCAATTCACCGTTACTGATACAGGCGTGGGAATTGCCCCTGACGAACTCGAACACCTGTTTCAACCCTTTGTGCAAACAGAAAGTGGTCGTCATAGTCAAGAAGGAACAGGTTTAGGGTTAGCCCTCAGTCAAAAATTTGTACAGATGCTTGGCTCAACGTTAACAGTTGAAAGCGATCTCGGTAAAGGCGCTCAGTTTCAGTTTGAACTCAATCTTCAGGACGTAGTCGATCTGCCAACGCCTGATTCCCTCTCCTCAACGCAGGTTATACAGTTAGCTGCCGATCAGTCTAAATTCCGGATTTTAGTCGCTGACGATCGTCAAAGCAATCGACTTTTGTTAGTTTCTCTCCTAGAAGATTGGGGGTTTGAAGTACAGGAAGCTTTGGATGGAGAAGACGCAATAAACCAATGGAAAACTTGGCAACCTCATCTCATTTTTATGGATATTCGGATGCCCAATATGAGTGGAGAACAAGCCACCAAGGTTATTAAAGAGCAGGCACAAGATAATCCTCCTCTGATCGTTGCCATCACCGCTAGTGCCTTCGATCATCAGAGAGAAGCGGTGCGGGTTGCTGGCTGCGATCATATCATTGCTAAACCGTTCCTGCCTGTTGAGATTAGCAAAATTTTAGAACAGTATTTGGGCGTTCAATTCATTTATCAGGAACAACAAGAATTCATCCCATCTTTTCCAGATATTTTAAACAAGCAAGATCTAGCAACCCTTTCTATTCAATGGCTGGAAAAATTAGAATATGCAGTAATGATGGGAATGCCTGATGAGATGGATGAAGCGATCGATAAATTAGGAACTGAACAGCAGAAAATCGCTAACTATTTGCAAGAGTTAGTGGATAACTTTGATTTTCAAAAGATTCTGGATTGGGTTGAAAACGCTAAAAGTCATTGCCAAAATAGTGGATAATTAGGCCCTCTCGTTTCTTTTGTTATAAAATCATGCGTTTACCTCAATGAAATCACCGTTCTCCAATTGGAAGAGACTCCTCAAATATTTGCCTTTACGAACCGTTCTAATTGTCCCTTTTGTCCTACAACTGGTTACGGTGTTTTACGATCAAAACCAAAAACTCCAGGGGATCTTTTCAGTCAATTTAGACTTAAAACATATCCAAACCTTTCTCCAATCCCGTACTCTCTGTGAAGGCTGTCGAATTACGATCGTCGATCGCCAAGGACAAATAATTACCAGTTCAACTGAAGATCCGCCCTTCACCTTTAGCCCTCATCTCGATAGTTTGTGGTCTTCCACTCGTTTTAGCATTGGGAATGAGAGGACGAATAATTGCCCACTGTTGCTCAGTTAAGTTACTAGGATATCTTAATTTCATTTTATATGGAACAAGAGAAAACACGGTACTACCACTTTACCGATCGCTCTTCTCTTCGGGTTTTTCCTTTATTCTCTCTTTATAAATAGGCTCTAAGAAAAGCGTCTCATTCCCTTCGTAAAATAGGCTAAACAAAAAGTAGTGAGTCCAGCCATCCCCACAACGTTGAATGGTCGATTCAATAATAAAAGGATCGTGGCTAATAGTAGAATGCTACTGAATATATATCGACGTTTGAAGGACATGGTTAAACTCACTGGTTATGGACGATTCAAGGAAAGGGTAAAATTCAGTTTTCCCGATTGCCTTTTGCCTAGTGCTAACCGAGTAAAGCATCAAATTCAGCTTTTAAAGCTTTTACATCCGCTAGTCTAGCCACTAGTAGGTTATCATTGCCCGCCCGATCTAAACACTCTTTCCAATGCTGAATCCCTTCGGCGTTGTTCATCCAGTAATGGATAACAGTATCGACAACTTCATCCAATTCCCAACCCCTAGAGGGAGGCACGGGTTCGACAGATTGCAGAAATGCGTCTAGGGTACATTCATAAGTTGCAACATACTCAGCACCTTTGCGAGGATCGTCTATGGCTCTCTCTTGTTGATGATTGAAGAAATGTAAGATGGGTGAAACCCCCCAAATGTTAAAGGTATAGTCGTTTTAATTAAGATTGGGACAATCATGATGGGTTTACAACTCGAACGACTGTAGGAGTAAACGCCATTTGCTCTTACCGTTGTGTCCCATCCTTAATTAAAATAACTATATAATTCACCGGCTCTCCTCCTGAATCTTAGGGTGCGATCGCGCTTCAATAGCGGATAGACTTGACTATAATCGGCGATCGCCTGCTTTTAAGTAACTGATTGTACGAATTTTGGATCGATCTTGCCACTTTATGTTAAGATCCATAAAATATAACCCTTGGAGAGGTGGCAGAGTGGTTGAATGCGGCACACTCGAAATGTGTTAACAGTTAATAGCTGTTCGGGGGTTCGAATCCCTTCCTCTCCGTCTTCTTTCTCATAACGATTGCTGATTCCCTAGGGCTAGGCGCTATGATTGATTCGTTGCTTTATCAGAAAAATGGGTTGA
>DDLS01000104.1 GCA_002340255.1 Cyanobacteria bacterium UBA2566 | reverse complement strand
TAGTCTCCTCGATTGTAGCAACCTGATTAGCCACTTGCTGTAGTAACTGGCGTGGTTCGTTGGTTTTCGATAAGGTAGCTAAGGGCAGTAAACCGGTGGAAGAGAGGAGAAAATTGGGGTCTTGTTCCCAGAGTCTAATCACTTGGTAGGGATGTCGAGTTGCTCCGTCCTCATACTTGGAGAGCAAAACTTGTTCTGACACTATTTCTCTCAAGAAAATTACCACTTGATGCACGGAGCCACCATATTGCCGTTTGAGTCTCACATAGTAGTCAAGCATCCGGAAGGGTAGGGGAGGTTCGGAGTAGGGACGGGTTTCAAACTCGATGTGCAGAATTTGATTACCCGCTTTTAAGAACGTCAGGGAGTCTGCACGGATGGGTTCTTGTATCAGTTCGGTTTTGAGGACTTCAACGGGGGTGGGTGGCCCTAGGGGAAGCAACCATTGGATGAAGGACTCTGGAAATTTTTCGGCAAGGTATTTGCAAGCGTTGTCGTAGGCCAAGGCATTCAGGGTAATCGGAAGGGTATTGTCTATGTTAGGGGAAATTTGGGCGATCGCTACCCAGCATGATCGCCCAACCAAGACACTAAATCCTCAACGCCAGTAAAATCTAGCAGCGCTTCCCCCAAATCTTCCAACGTTTCCACAGACAAAGACTGAATCTGCGCTTCCAATTCCGGAGAGAGTTCCCCCACTCGTCGCGTCAAGAGACGAGTAACTAAAGAAATTTCCCGTTGTAAACCTCGCTGAATGCCTTCGAGCAGACCTTCTTCGTGAATTTCCTGATAAATCACTGACTCGCGCATCGTCTCTTTCCTCAATATTCGAGATGGAGAATTGTCCAACTGCCGCAAACTCGCCACTCGCCATCTTGTTCCTCACCTTAAGAGGGTGGGCACTGCCCACCCTAACAATTGCCTGACTTCTGCAAGCCATCTATTCACCCGTGGTTGCTAAAACGCGATCGGCAATTTTATCCGGGACTTCTTGTAAGTGATCGTACTTCCAATCAAAGAAACCGACCCCCATGGTCAAAGAGCGCAACTCAATAATAAAGTTTTGCATTTCAGCTTGGGGAAGATACGCAGAAGTTTGATCCCATCCTTTCCAAGAGTCGAAGGGTTCATAACCGAGAATTTGACCGCGACGACCACTGAGCAGTTGCAAGACTTTGGAGGTAAATTCCGTGGGTGCAGAAATGGTAATAGCGGCGATCGGTTCGAGTAAGGTGGGTTTACCTTGACTCATCCCTGTGTTCATCGCTAACCGAGCCGCTTGTTTAAACGCTTGTTCGGAACTGTCTACACTATGGTAACTCCCATTGGTGAGAGTAACCCCCACATCAACCACAGGGAAGCCTAGAGGCCCTTGGCTCAGATATTCCCGTACTCCGGTTTCTACACCAGGAATATATTGTTTAGGCACGACTCCACCAACGATGGTGTCATTAAAGGCAAAGCCTTCTCCCCTCTCCAAGGGGCGGATATTTAAGTAGACATCGCCAAATTGACCGTGACCGCCACTTTGATGTTTATAGCGTCCGTGAACGCTCTCAACTGTTTTACGGATGGTTTCTTTGTAGGCAACCCTGGGTAAATGGGTGGCCATGGGGATGTTGTATTTACGGTTGAGTCGCTCTAGGCTGACTTTGAGATGAATTTCCCCTTGTCCCCAGAGGATAACTTCATGGGTGTCTCCGTGTTGTTCCCAATAGAGGGAAGTGTCTTCTTCTAGGAGTTTGTTGAGAGCCGGGGTAAGTTTGACTTCGTCTTTGCGGTTTTGGGGGGCGATCGCCATGGCATAAACCGGTTGGACTCTATCCGCTTTGGGTAGTCCTTCGACCTTTTTCGTTGGCGATAGGGTATCTCCTGTGTACACCCCATCCATCCGTGCTAGGGCTACAATTTCTCCAATTCCGGCTTTGGAGACTGAGTTTTGTTGTTGTCCGAATAGGCGATAAATTCCACCAGGGCGGACTCCATTGAGGACTAGACCTTCCGTAATTTCTCCTTGCCAAACGCGGATCAGAGACATTTTTCCGCCTTGGGGAGTGTAAAAGGTTTTTAAGACCTGGGCAATGGGGGTATCGCTGTCTAGATCGACTCCACGCCGCTTTGAAGTGACATCTGGGGAGGGCGCTTCTCGTTTCAGAGCATCCAGGAGCGGACGCACACCATAGCCTTCGGAAGCCACACCGAGGAATACGGGCACGATTAAATCGGCTCCTAATTCCATTTTCAGGTCTTTGACGATTTCTTCCTGGGAAGGCTCGATGTCTTCGAGCAGTTCTTCGAGCAGGCGATCGTCAAAGTCAGCTAAGGTTTCGAGCATCTGGGTTCTCGCCTGAGTTTCAGCATCTTTGAGGGACTCTGGAAGGGGAACCGGATCGGCAGGGGCATCGGGGTGGTAGTGGTAGGCTTGTTCGCTGACTAGGTCAATATAACCGATGATTTTGTCTTGAGCGGCGATCGGGAATTGATGGGGAATGATCGGGCGTGAAGATACAGATTGTAGAGCGGTAAGCAGAGCGGAAAAACTGGTTAGGCAGCGTTCTTCGTCAGTGCAGACGCGATCCATTTTATTGATCAAGACGAGATGGGGAATTTCCCAGTCGTCTAGGAATTTGAACAGAGGAGCCAGGGTGAGGATGCGATCGGGTTCGGGTTCGCAGACAATAATGGCTGCACCTACGCCCACAAGAGCGTTGTAGGTTTCTTGGGCAAATTCGATGGAACCGGGACAGTCGAGGAATGTGAAATGAATGTCTTGATAGTCTGTGGAGGCAACATTAATTTCAACACTCATTTGTTGCGATCGCGCTTCGGGCGATCCATCTCCAATACTGGTTCCGTCCTTTGTCGAGCCTTTGCGCGATAGTGCGCCGCTGACATATTCTAAACTTTCGAGCAGCGTGGTTTTACCACTCATGTAAGGGCCAACAATGGCCACATTACGGCTGCTCAATACTCCTGTTTCTTTCATAATATTCTCCTCAATTCTTAAGGTAAAGGAGGGTATGATGGGCATTTTTTATCCTTTATTGCAGGTATGCACCATCACTTCGTTATTTTTTGAGGTTACCTCTTCTGCATCAAGATTGAACAACTCGCAATCTCTTTTAAAGCAATTGGGGTACTTTTTTGAACTAAAGTGAATGAGTATTAGTTTTGATGAATTTTTGTCAACTTTCTTGTCGTGCTTCACCCTACGGAGATTAGTGGATATCTCCCCATCCCCGTATCCTGACAAGTGAATGATTTTCATGATTGTGCATCCATAGACCCTCAGAGCGCCCTAAATTTTATAGAGTCATCTCATTCTCCGT
>DDLS01000142.1 GCA_002340255.1 Cyanobacteria bacterium UBA2566 | reverse complement strand
GGCACCTCTTTGCATCCCAAGGTAAAACCCGTTCAACGAGATGAATTTGAGGGTCAAGGTAACCCCTTTGGGTTAGCCGGTAATAAGTATGGTTGGATGGTGGAAGTCGATCCAGCCAATGGTAATGATTATGGAACTAAGCATACTTGGCTAGGACGCTTCCGCCATGAAGCGGTAGGTATTCGAGCCGAAGCGGGCAAGCCGTTAGTGGTTTATTCAGGATGCGATCGCCGGGGCGGTCATGTCTACAAGTTTGTCAGTACAGGACGGGTGCGTAATCCCCAAGATAAATCCAACTCGCGCCTGCTCAGTGATGGAATGCTCTATGCAGCTAAATTTAATGGTGATGGAACTGGATCTTGGATTGCCCTAAAAGCTGATACTCGGGTGAATCCTGACCTACCGAGCGAGTATCATGGAGGGATGATTCCTCTACCCCATCGCGATCGCACCCAAGGGGGATTTGAAAAAATCGAATAGGATGGGGAGATCTCCGTCTTCAAGCGCAAATTCCGTATGGGCTTTTCTAACCCCGATAACCTGGACTTTGATTCCATATTTTCCAAATGCGAAAAAATTGTATGACGAAAAGGGTTGGACTCTTCCAGTATTACAGCAGTTTCCTCTGCTATGAGGTACATTAATGACGGTTTTTAACAATATCTAGAACAGCTCAGAGCTTCTACCAAGTCTGTTGTTTGCTCCCCCTATCCCCCCATCACAGCGCAAAGCGCTGTATCGATCGCGTTTATGACGCTTCCAAATTAGAAAAGCAACTAGGGTTTCGTCCGAGGGTCGATTTCTCGGTTATTCTTGATGCTTTGGCATCGGGCGCTCCTTTACCCTATCACCACGATTTCTTGCTATCTTATGACTTATAGATCAAAATTCCCACCGATGAGCGTTCTGGTTATTTTCAGTACACACCGGTTATCGATTCCATAATATTTCTGATATAAACTCAAATGCACTTAGAATTTAAACTGAGCGATCGCCATAAACGCGTCTTACAAGCAACAGTCAATCATTATGTTGCCACAGCCGAACCCGTAGGTTCAAAAGCTTTGGTTGAAGAATATAATTTTTCTGTAAGCACGGCTACCATTCGCTCTTGTTTAAGTTATTTAGATAAATCGGGACTACTCTATCAACCCCATACTTCAGCCGGGCGAGTGCCTTCTGATTCGGGCTATCGCTGGTATGTAGACCATTTGATGACCCCGAATATGAAGACGGGGAAACAGGTGGAAAGCTTGCTACAAGAAAAGCTCAATTGGCAATGGAGTTTAGAAGCCCTCTTTAAATCAGCCGCCCAAATTTTATCGAGTTTAAGCGGTTATATTACTCTGATTACTATGCCCCAAGCGCAGAATGCTCGGTTGCATCATTTGCAATTAGTGGCGGTGGATAGCGATCGCGCCAGTGATGCGGAGCATTATCGCGCTATGCTAATTTTGGTTACCGATACGTACCAAACCCATTCCACTTTTATTGATTTACCCAAGACAGGAGAAGAAGGAAGCCAAACCCTAGAACAAGTAGCCAGGGAATTGCAAGTTCTCTCCAATTTTCTAAACCATAATTTGAAAGGACGGTTACTCACAGAGCTGGAGCATCTAGATTGGACAGAGTTAGATAGTGAATTTGAGCGTTATGGAGAACAGCTTACCCAGGTTTTGAACCAGTTTCAACAGCACCATGCAACCTCTGTTTATACAGATATTTGGATGAGTGGAGTTGCAGAATTATTACGACAACCAGAGTTTTCCCAACTGCATCAGGTGCAAGCTTTAATTCATTTGCTCGAAGAAGAACCCACTCAATTACTGCCACTCATTGTTCAAGTTCCCGATCGGGAAAAAAAGGGTAGTCGGGTGCAGGTTTGGATCGGCTCAGAAAATCCTTTGGAACCGATGCAAAGTTGCGCTCTGGTGACTTCTTCCTATTTTCGCGGTTCCCTTCCTGTGGGGAGTGTGGGGGTTTTGGGACCAACGCGGATGATGTATGAAAATGCGATCGCCGTGGTGGAAGCCACGGCAGGTTATCTTTCAGATGCTCTGAGCTAGGAGTATGTTATTTAGGATCTTTGGATTCAGCGTCGCTTTGACTGCGGGGAGCAGTTAAAATTTCCCAAGCTGCCTTAGCGGCTTCGGAGAGGCGATCGCCAAATTCTTGGGCTTGCTTGACAATATTGTCCCAATTTTTCTCTGCATCTTTTTGTAGAAGTTTGAGGGAATTTTCAATCCGATCGGGATCAAATAAATGTTCTTCTTCTAGGCTGGTTTTTGCTTTCTTGACTGAACTGAGATAGGTTTCTAAGGTATAGTTTCCAGCTTTATGAAGTTCTGACTGGGCCCTGGTTTTAATGGCTTCAATCAGCGCCATAGTCTCATTTTTAACGGTTTCTGTAGCATTTTTGAGACCCTCATCTTCTTCCACCATGGCTTGGGTTTCAGGGCTAACTTCCACTTCTACTACGGTAGATTCTTTCGGTGTATCAGTTTCGCTCATGATTAGATAACCTCATATAGACGATCGCTACGCACTAGGGAATAGGGAATAGGCAACCAGATTCACCCCGATTGTAATGGAGTTGTGAGTCTTTTGCCCGATGATGATAATTACGAGTTCATTCTAGCGAGCGATTGGCGATCGGCTAAGGCGGTAAACTCTCCATCATGGGTACGGTTGACTCTCCTCTCTACTCAAGTATTGTCGCTCAAATTGACAAAAAGAGGATTTGGGGATATTCTTCTCGTCAGCTTATTGCGAAAATATATAACGGTAATGTTCAAAAAAATAACCGCGATCGCCGCAATGGATAAATGTAGTTAATTCCAGACAATGTCATCTTTTTTATATCACTATCCTCTCCTATTTCCAGGTATCCTCAAACGTCGCTATAAACGGTTTTTAGCTGATATTGAGTTGGAATCTGGGGAGTTAATTACGGCCCATTGTCCCAATACAGGACCTATGACTGATGTTTGTGAAATTGGCGCTCCGGTACAAGTTTCCTATCATGACAATCCCAAGCGTAAGTTGGCTTACACTTGGGAAATGATTCAACTGCAAACTCCTGAACCGATTTGGGTGGGGGTAAATACCAGTTTACCCAATCGAGTCATTAAATTAGCTCTAGAGCAGCGTATTTTTCCCCAATTAAAAGACTATGAAACCCTGAAAACTGAGGTCGTTTATGGGAAAGATCGGCGCAGTCGCGTGGATTTTCTCCTGACTGGAGATCCGCCGATTTATGTAGAAGTGAAAAATACCACTTGGGCTAAAAATGAGGTCGCCTTGTTTCCCGATACGGTAACCGATCGCGGTCAAAAGCATTTACGGGAGTTAATGGAACTTCCTCCAAAAGCAAGAGCGGTGATGCTCTATTTCATTAATCGCGCGGACTGTGAGCAGTTTTCCCCTGGAGAGTGCGCCGATCCCGTCTATGGGGAACTGTTACGTCAGGCGATCGCCAAAGGAGTCGAAATTCTTCCCTGTCGCTTCTCTGTCACTCCAGAAGGGATTGAGTATCTAGGTTTAGCTGAAGTAAATCTATTCCAAGAGGTCAACCTAGGGACGGGAGTGACACCTGCTGCTTCTCAATGACTCAGACTCATTTTTTTAGAAGGTTGAGTTTTCCCAGATAGCCAGCAACGGAAAAAAGAGCCAAAATAATGGTGCTTACCGAAACAATTTGAGCAGAAAATTTTAACATAATATCAAATCCTTAAATGGTTGCTACTTTCTGCATACTGTAGAGACATTGTGGGGGAGAGGGCAGGTTTACAAAAATAGTTGTCAGTCTACAAGATTTGGGTATAACCCGTCCCTACAGATCAAGACCTGCCTTGTCTCTACCACGATCGCGATCTGTAGCGTAAATAAATAGATAGATTTGGCTATTGGGTAAGCTCTAGCCATGAGTAATATGGTACTCTAGAGGAAAACCATTCTTGGTAAGGTAGGAGCATTAGGCGATAGATGAATATTACCATCCCTGACGAAATCCTGAACTCTGCTCAACTGTCCGAAGCAGATCTTAAAGTAGAATTGGCAATCTCACTCTATCAACAAAGGAAACTGAGTACAGGACAAGCTCGCCGTCTTGCAGATATGAACTTACTAGAATTTAGGAGAGAAATATCTAGTCGAGGAATTTGTGTCAACTATGATGTAGAAGATTTTGAGGCTGATATGGAAACCTTAAAGCGAATGGGTAAATTATGATTGTCGTCAGCGATACATCACCAATTACAAGTTTAGCGGCGATTGGACAATTAAATTTATTACAACAAATCTATGGAACAATTATTATTCCAGAAGCTGTCGATCGGGAAATGACCGATGTAGGTTATCCTGTTCCAGGGATGGCTGAAGTTCAAACCCTATCTTGGATTAGAACTGAACCGGTCAAAAATAAAGATCTGGTTAGTCAATTTCAAACTGAGTTAGATCGAGGAGAGTCTGAGGCGATCGCCTTGGCTATTGAATTAAATGCTAATCTATTAATCATAGATGAAAATCCAGGTAGGAAAGTTTCTACTGAATTTAATCTCGAATTTATTGGTATTTTGGGTGTTTTGTTAATTGCCAAGCAAGAAGGATTGATCGAAGTTATTAAACCAATCATGGATAATTTGATCGATCGAGCTGGCTTTCGTATTAATCAGCAACTTTACATAACTATTTTAAATTCTGCTAATGAAAGTTAAGTCATGGTTTAGGATTTTCGGGATTTCTTGTTTTGAAGTAGGGGAACGCTTGAAAAGGCGCGTTGTAAATGTTCTTGGGTGATGGAAGTTTCTGGGGATTCAAGAGTAGCGAAAATCCTGGCTTTATGGGCGATCGCCAGAATTTGTCCCCCTGTGAGTTTCCAACGCTGCGCTACGTCTTCCCAGTCTAAGGATGGACTGACGCGAATAGGGGCAGAAAAGGCTTGTTTCCAGAGCTTGAGGCGATCGCCTACTTGAGGAAGAGGAAACACTAAAATCTGCTCCACAATCCCTTCTCTGAGCCATTTTTGCAGCACCACAGACCCTTGATAGGCAGGATCGAGGGTTAAAATGGTGAGGCTTTGGTGTTGCTGGCGATCGCGCAAAAATCGATAGACTGGTGTTTGATTACATCTTTTTAACCACAAATGAGCCGATTTAATCAGCAAAATGGGAGCCTTGAGTGCCTTAAGATCGGATAATCCAGTTATCAGATCGGGCAAAAGCTGAAGATCGACTTCAGTAATATTCTGGTTGACCTCAGTAGCGATCGCTTCTGTTGCTGTCGTTTTACCGGTTCCATAAATTCCAGAGAAAACCATAATTTGCCCTGGATGAATTCCCCCGATTTCCATCCCCTGACGATCTCGATATCGGTAAGCCATATACTTAAGAGTCTCCTGCAAATCCAAAGCCACAATCAACTCTGACCAAGATTTTTTCGGAGTATAGGATTTAATCTTCAGAGCTTCTCTTGTGGGGTGTAATAAATCGTTTAAGCTTGGTTCATCTGGGCGATCGGCTAACAAATAATTAATTAACTTTGGGGTAAGCTTCACCCCACTATTGAGAAATGTTTCTGAGTCAAGGGGCAAAAATTGCACTAAACCCAATTGAGTTAAAATTGAGGTAGAAGTCAGCAAACTTCTTGCCTCTCTCCATTGATTATCCCCTCGACAAAATAAGCGTAAAATCAGATCGACTGTGGGTAAACCACTGTGCCGATCCTCTTGCAAATACTGATAGAGACGGGAATAGCGATGATTAACCTCTGGTGCTAAACTGGCTAACACCAGGTGTTTTTCAAATAGGCTTAAAGCAGCGCGATCGCAGAGCATCGGCAACCCTAATAAAATTCCTTGCTCTTGACTAGCCTGAATTTTTTCTTCTAATTGTTGCTGATAGTTTAAACTCTCAGATTTATGGGCAAAAACCTCTAGTTTGTCAATCTCATCTCGTCCCACTGTTCCGTCTAGGGTAACTAGCCCTTTCCACCAATCACTACTAGCGCGATCTCCTGGGGTTTTGGACACCCGATCGATGGCTTTCCTTTCCCGTTGTCGTTTAGCAACTGCCAAACGGAGAATACGATCGAGCCAGTTAAACTCGGTTTTTAAATAGCCCCAGTTATCATTAAAAGCAGTAGTGCGATCGCCGAGCATTCAGTTTTCCTGTTTTCCGAGGGTTGCACTGAGGTATTGGCACACTTGGGGAGTTAACACTTGAGCGGCGATCGCATGACCGCGATCGTTCCAATGTCCCCCACATTCTACCGCATTAGCAAATCCATGTAAGCACACCTGATTCTCTTGGGCGTAGGTTTGCAACGTTGGCGCTAAATTCACAACTGGAAAATTCAGGCGATCGCCTAACGCTTTAATCCGATTATCTGGATAAAATAAATCCATAATCCCATTACTGGCGACAAATCCATCACGAAAGGCTGGATCGGGGTTAACTTGCGCCTCATTACTTAACGTCACCACCATAAATTCTGCACTCTTCTCTTTAACCTCCTGATGCATCAACTCGATTAAATCCTCCGTGATTTGCCAAGCTGTTCCCCAGGTTTCATCCTCTGGTTCCCGATACAAGTAATTATAGGTATACTGGCGCAAAGCTTCCAATCGGCGGTTTTTCATATCTTTTTCCACATTCCGCACCAACTGTAAAATCCGAGAATGATTCACTAACCAATTTGGCAACATATCCACCCTCGATAAATTATAAGGGGGTAGAGTTTTATCGGGATTTCGGAAGGACAGATCCAACTCCAATTGTCCCTGATTGTTATAGACAAAATAGGGACGATTGCGAGCATCTAAAGGTTTATAATTATCTGGGACATCATTGCCTGTAAACACAGCTAAAAGGATCATATCTGGGTTGTACTGCCACACATCCCGACGCAAACGCAATAACTGTTGTCCCGTTCCATAGTTGGTTACGCCAAAATTCATCACATCTACCGTTTTTCCCTGGAAAGCTGGGCAATTTTCCAGGGCGTGTTGCATGAACCACCAATAGGTTTGTTCTAATGGGACTTGTAGCGCTTCGGAAAAGGAATCACCCAAGAGGGCAATGCGGAAGGTATTCGGGGGTTTTTCGATCGGATGTTCGCGATCGCGCAATCCAGCAGAGCTAATCTCAATATAAGCTTCTCCTTCGGCTGTCCACCATCCCGACACTCCCGCTTGATGCGTCCATCCCAAATCCTTATCGGTTTGGAAAAAGTTCGGTTGCGGGGTTCCCGGTGCAGGTTTAGGGGGCGCATTTCTCTGGGAAGGCAAAACATTCTCCTGTGCTGGAGCAGGTGAAGGCGCTGGAGTGGGAGAGGGTTCGACAAGAGAGGGAGTCGGTTCTGGAGAGCTTGATGCTTGGGGTTGGGGTTCCGGTTTTGCTTGAGGGGGAATATTGGCAATGCGTAGTCCAACTTCAGCCATTAATAGGGCAAAGAGTAAGCTTCCGGCTGCTAACCCTAGATTACTCATCCATGTTTTTAACCCGTTTGTCTTCATTGAGAGTTTGAGCGTTGAGAGTTCTAGAAGCTCTGATTGTAGCAGTTTACGGATTACCCATTACCAGCATCAGGCACTATATATTTTGGGTTTCAATTAAACTTTGGCAACCTTCCCAAGGGGTTTTGACTGCTCCTACGGATGCAGTAACCTCTTGGGAGTCAGGTTGATGGCAAACGAGAAAGACGCGATAGAGCCTGCCTCCAATTTCAATAAATTCGCCCATCATGGGAATGCGACTGACTTCAACGAAGGTAGATAACGCCTGACTTTGGGGAGAGTCTTTAAGATATAGAGCAATTTGAGTGGTCGTGCGTAACGGGTTGCTCGATGCGCTTGACATGGTGGAGGAAGTTGAGTTAGAGGATGTCGCCATAGCTAGGGTTGAAGATAATAGTCAGAACGGATGATGATAGAACGGCCTAAAAGCTTGAGACCCTTAATTCCCGTTTCAGTTAGATCAGTTTACACGGGTTGGGTGTTCAACCACACACTTATCTTGGAAATCAAGGGACAACTGGGTTTTTCCCTAAATAAACTGGATTTAAGAGATGGCCTTCAGCAGGGGACTGAAGCGGATATAATGGTTAAGAATTATAAACCCCTAGTGATGGATCCCGGTTATTTCCTGCAATTTTGAGGTCAAACCGGAAGTCCATTGACTCATTCCCCTGAACCCTGACTATTACCCTGCCCTTGGAGGTTTCGATGCTGCGATTAGAGCATATCAGCAAAATCTATTCGACTGGCCAAGTGCTCAATGATATCAATTGGGAAGTGAAACCTGGCGATCGCGTGGGTTTGGTGGGGGTCAATGGTGCCGGAAAATCAACACAGCTCAAGATTATTGCCGGGAAAATTGAGCCGACTTCTGGGGAGGTGATCCGGCCCGCCAATTTGCAGATTGCCTATTTAACCCAGGAATTTGATGTTAATCCTGGGGATACGGTACGAGAAGAGTTTTGGACGGTATTTCATGAGGCTAATGCAGTCCATCATGCGATCGCCGAGATTCAGCATCAGATGCAAACGGCGACTCCAGAGGAGCTAGAGATTCTTATCCATAAACTCGATAAGCAGCAACGGCACTTTGAAGCATTGGATGGATATGGGTTAGACTCACAAATTGAGAAGATGTTACCAGAGATGGGATTTGAGGCTGATGATGGCGATCGCCTCGTCAGCGCCTTTTCTGGAGGCTGGCAAATGCGGATTCAATTGGGTAAAATTTTGCTGCAATCTCCCGATATGCTGTTGCTCGATGAACCGACAAACCATTTAGATTTAGAAACCATTGAATGGTTAGAAACCTATCTAAAAAGTTCAACGATTCCCATGGTGATTGTCTCCCATGACCGGGAATTTCTAGACCGCCTCTGTACGCAAATTATCGAAACCGAGCGCGGAGTGTCTACGACCTATTTAGGCAATTATTCCGCCTATCTGGAACAAAAAGCCGAGCAAAAAGCCGCCCAACAGAGTGCTTACGAAAATCAGCAAAAGGAATTAGATAAACAACAAGCCTATATTGAACGATTTCGTGCCAGTGCCACCCGAAGTACCCAAGCCAAAAGTCGCGAGAAACAGCTCAACAAAATAGAACGCATCGAAGCCCCCATCAGCGACCTAAAAACGCTCCATTTCCGCTTCCCTCCCTCTCCCCGTAGTGGCCGCGACGTGGTCAATATCAAGGATTTAACCTACTTGTATGATGATAAAATCCTCTTCCTGGGGGCATCTCTGGGGATTGAACGGGGCGATCGCATCGCCATTCTCGGACCCAATGGTTGCGGAAAATCCACCCTCCTGAGATTAATGATGGGCTGGGAACAACCCATAGAAGGTAGCGTCAGCCTAGGGAAACATAATGTGATCCCAGGTTATTTTGAACAAAATCAAGCGGAAGCCTTAGATTTAGATAAAACCGTTATGGATACCATTCATGATGAAGTCCCCGATTGGAAAAATGAGGAAGTACGTACCCTTTTAGGGGGATTCTTATTTAGCGGGGATACCGTCTATAAACAGGTGGAAGCCCTGAGTGGGGGAGAAAAAGCCCGGTTAGCCCTAGCCAAAATGTTATTACAACCGGCGAATTTATTAATTTTAGATGAACCGACCAACCATTTGGATATTCCGGCTAAGGAAATGTTAGAGGAATCCCTCCAACATTATGACGGCACCGCTATTATTGTCTCCCACGACCGTTATTTTATCTCCAAAGTGGCCAATAAAATTGTGGAAATTCGCGATGGCGAATTTCACGTCTATCTAGGGAACTACCATTATTATCTAGATAAAATCGCTGAAGAAAAAGAAAAGGTGAAGTTAGCAGAAATTGCTAAAGCGAAAGCAGAAAAAGCAGCCGCAAAACGGGAGAAACAAAAAGCGAAACAAAAGGCCAAAAAGAAAGCGAAAGCGAATTAATAGGAATTCTTGATTATGTGGCACTTACAGCGCTTCGCGCTCGGCAAAAAGCAAGAGGCAAGAGGGAATAGCTTGTGGTACTTACGTTGGGGAAGTAATGAAAATCCCCTTTCTCAAGAGGGATTGAGGGCGATCTTCATTCCTTGCCTGTCTTTAATCTTACCTGTTATATTGACTCCTGCGAGTCTCGCTCAAACCCCCATGGATGAGCCATCTTTTATTCCCTTACGACCGAATCCAGAACAATTTTGTCCCCAAGAACCTGCCATAGATCGCTTTATTTATCACACGATTTCTCCGGGAGAAAGCTTAAGCCAAATTGCTGCAAATCATCAATTAATGCCCTCAACTTTAATGGGTCTCAATCGTTCTTTACGCAACGGACAAGCCCCCGTTGGCACTCAAATTGTGATTCCTCCTTATGATGGGGTTTTAGTACGGATTCCAGTCGGTAAAACTTGGCGCGATGTAGCCGAAGCATACCGAGTTCCTGCTGATGCCCTATTTGAGGTAAATGGATGTCAACAGAACCCAGAAATGGTGTTTGTCCCAGGAGTCAATTGGTCTCCCGGTCGTCCTTCTAGGGAAATGCGCACTCAGCTCTCGGCCTATCCCCTTCCGGCTGTTGCGCCCTTGCTCAAAGGATATGGTTGGTATTTAAATTCACAAACCTCAAGACGAGAATTTAGTAGTGGTGTAGATATCCGTGCCCCCATTGGTACTCCCGTTTCGGCAGTCGGAGATGGTATTGTAGCTTATGCAGGCGATCGCGCTTCCTATGGTCAACTCGTCGTCATTAACCATCCTGGAGGACGACAAACCCGTTACGCTCATCTGCAAACGATTCAAGTTTCCCCCGGTCAAAATATTCGCCAAGGAGATGTACTGGGAACCGTGGGAACGACTGGAAATCCCCAGTTTTCCATTCCCCATCTCCATTTTGAAATGCGCTATAAATCGGCTGTGGGTTGGGTGGCTGAAGATCCAGGGTTATATATCCAGGAATTGGGGCAGAATTTGCGTTATTGATAAATTTTGAACGTCATGGAAAACAGATAGGGCAAGCTCCATCGCCAGCAACTCGCGATACAATAAACCAGTTTATTCAAGAAGCAACAAAATCTCTCACTGATGATTATGATGAATTAGTCGTCATTGCTGATAATCTCGATCGCATTGTTCCCATTGCCTGGAAGTTCTGAGTGCAAAGAAATTGTGGTTTTCCCTGATCAAAGAATTATTAAGAGAAGAAAAAGAAAAAAATCAGAACCGTCAGAGGAAGAAAGGATTACAGCGCTTTGTGCTGTAACGGAGTACAGTATCATTGAGATCAGTCATTGCGAAGGTCACGCAAGTGGAATGAAGCAATCGCAAAATCCCCCAATCTTGGCGATTGCTTCC